>SLSQ01000226.1 GCA_007130355.1 Trueperaceae bacterium | reverse complement strand
CGTCGTCGAGCGCGTCGTCGGGCGCGTCGGCCACGCCGGCGCGGCGCACGGCGTCGCGCAGGTTCGCGGCCGCCTGTTCGGGGGTCAGGTCGCGCTGCGGTTCGCCCAGCATCTCGAACCCGACCATGAACTTCCGTACCGTCGCGCTCCGCAGCAGCGGCGGATAGAGGTGCGCGTGGAGCTGCCAGTGGTCGAGGTCCTCGCCGGCCGCGTCGGGGCCGGTGGGGGCGCCGTGCCAGCCCATCGTGTACGGGAAGGGCGCGTCGAAGAGGGCGTCGAGGGCGGGGAAGAGCCGGTCGAGCAGACCGGCCAGGTCGTCGCGCTCGGCGAAGGTCAGGTCGGAAAGCCGCGCGACCGGCCGGGTCGGCAGCAGCAGCAGTTCGTACGGCCAGACCGCCCACCACGGCACCAGCGCCGTCCAATCGCCGTGCCGCAGGACCAGGCGCGCGCGGCGCTCCCGTTCGGTCCGATGGTAGGCGACCAGCAGCGGCTCGCCGTGCCGGTCGGCCCAGGCGCGCTGGTTCGCGTCCTCGCGGCCGACCCAGGCGGGCAGGCGGTCGAGCGCCCACACCTGTCCGTGCGGGTGGGGCACGCTCGCACCCATCTCGGCCCCCTGGTTCTCGAAGATCTGCACCCAGCGCCAGTCGCGACCGAGCACCTCGGTCCGGTCGGCCCAGAGATCGACCACGCGGCGCAGACCGGGCCGGTCGAAGCCGCTCAGCGTCAGGTCGTGGCGGGGCGAGAAGCAGATCACCTGGCAGCGTCCGCGCACCGGTTCGGCGGCCAGCAGCGGAGGGTGCGCGGCGGGGTCGGCCCAGGTCGCGTCGAGCAGGGCGGGGAAGTCGTTGTCGAAGACGAAGGTGCCGATGTACTCCGGGTTGCGACGCCCGCCCGCCCGCTCGTTGCCGGGGCAGAGGGTGCAGGTGGGGTCGTGCCGCGGACGCTCCGGAGCCGCGACCGGCTCCTGCCGTCCGCGCCAAGGCCGCCGGGTCCGGTGCGGACTCACCAGCACCGTGCCGCCGCCGAGAGGATCGAAGCGTCGGTGCGGGAACTCGGCCGCGGCGAGGGCCGCGGCTGCGGAGATCGGGGCTTCGGACATGGGAAGGCCCATCGTACGGCATGGCCGACGATGCGCGCGACCCGGCCCGGACCGGCCCCGCGCCCGGCCCCGGGTCCGGCCCCGGGTCCGGCGGGTGCCGTCCGTGGTGCCGTGAAGGGTGCCGTGCACTGCGCCCCAGAGCGACCGGGGGGTGGTCGGTGCGGCCGGAATGCGGCACAATTCGGGCCTGGGGGATCCTGCGGACGGAACGTGAGAACGGGGGGTACGCCGTGTTCGACAGGCTTCAAAACCGCGCCCAGGCTCTGCTCGACCGCACCATCGACCGCACCGCGCTGGAGCGGCGGCTCTCCATGGCGCTCGCGCTCGGCGTCATCGTCCTGGCGTTGCTGGGCGTGTGGTGGTGGGTCGCGTCCACCGGAGGCACGCGCGGACCGTACCTGCACGCCGCCTACCTGCCCGTGCTCTTCGCGGCCGTCGCCTTCGGCCTCCCCACCACGATCCTGGTCGCGCTCGCCGCCACCATCGTCGTCGGTCCGCTCATGCCGCTCGACGTCGAGACCGGCGAGCCGCAGGCCCGCCGGGCCTGGCTGTACCGGGGCGCGTTCTTCGTCGGCATCGGCGGGTTCGTCGCCGTCGCCACCAGCCTGCTGCGGGCGCGGGCCGAGCGCAGCGCCGAACTGCGGCACGGCCTCGCCGACACGTACAGCCGCAACCTCAAGATGTTCGCCGGCCTGGTCGAGAGCCGCGACGAACAGACGCACGGCCACTGCGACCGCGTGGCCCGCAACGGCGTCGCCATCGGCCGGCGCCTGGGCCTCGACGGGCAGAGCCTGGGACGCCTCTACTGGGCCGGCCTGCTGCACGATCTCGGCAAGATCGGGGTCCCCGAGGCGATCCTCCACAAGCCGGGGCCCCTCACCGACGAGGAGTTCGCGGAGGTCAAGAAGCACTGCGAGCTGGGCCGGACCATCCTCCTCAACGTGTCCGACCACTTCGCGCCGATCGCCGACGGCGTCCACGCCCACCACGAACGGTGGGACGGGAAGGGGTACCCGCGCGGCCTTTCCGGCGACGCGATCCCCCTCTTCGGGCGCATCGTCGCCGCCGCCGACGTCTTCGAGGCGCTCACCAGCCGGCGCCCGTACCGCGACCCCCTGGCGACCGCCGACGCGCGGCGCGTGATCGAGGAGGGTCGCGGCACGCACTTCGATCCCGCGGTCGTCGACGCGTTCCTCGTGGCGGTCGAGCACGGCGAGATCGGGTTCGAGGCGGACACCTCCCCCTTCGTGGAGACCCCGATCGAGTCGATCCTCCAACCGGACGGGATCGGCATGGACCTCCTCGTCGATCCGTGGCTCGCGCGGAGGTCGGGCGCCTCGGACTGACGCCGTCGCCCCTCGGCCGGACCGCTCGGCGCTGGGAAGCGAGCCCGCGGGGCGGGGCCCGGTGTCCGTGACGGTCCCTCCCCTTGCGCACCCCGGCGGCGGTGTGCTAGGCTCACGTGCTCCGCGCGGGCGGCTCCGCGTCACGGCCGGCAGGCCCGAACCGCCGCACCGCGCGATCCGTCACGTCGTTCCATGGATCACCGACGCCCGTTCGACGGGCGCGCCAGAAAGGCTCGGAGGCAAGCATGTTCGCGATCGTCCAGTCCGGTGGCAAGCAGTACCGCGTCGAAGAGGGCGACACCCTCCGCCTCGAATCGCTCGAGGCCGAAGTCGGCCAGTCGGTCGACCTGCCCGTGCTGCTGCTCGGCGGCGAGACCACGAAGGTCGGCACGCCGGTCGTGGACGGCGCTTCGGTTCGCGCCGAGGTCGTCGCGCACGGGCGTGGCGAGAAGCTCCAGATCAAGAAGTTCAAGGCCAAGGCGAACTACCGCCGCAAGACCGGCCACCGCCAGCCGTACACCGAAGTCCGCGTCACCGGCATCGCCGGCTGAGTCCGGGAGGGACCCGAAATGGCACACAAGAAGGGCGTCGGCAGCTCCAAGAACGGACGCGACAGCGAATCGAAGCGCCTCGGCGTCAAGCGGTTCGACGGTCAGGTCGTCACCGCCGGCAACATCCTCGTCCGTCAGCGCGGCACGCGCTACAACGCCGGCCGCAACGTCGGCACCGGCAAGGACTTCACCCTCTTCGCGCTGCGCGACGGCGTCGTGAAGTGGGAGAACAAGGGCCGCAAGGGGCGGTTCGTGCGGATCGTCGAGCAGGACGCCGCGGCGCTCTCCGCCGACTGACCCGAACCCGACATCCGGAACGACCTCCGGGCGCGGCCGATCGGTCGCGCCCGTCTTCGCGCCGGCCGAGACCCTAGGGGGTCCGATGTTCCGTGACGTGATCGAACTCATCGTGCAGGGCGGACGCGGCGGCGACGGCGCGATGTCGTTCATGCGCCTGAAGTACGTCCCGAAGGGCGGTCCGGACGGCGGCCACGGCGGCCACGGCGGGAACGTCCTGCTGCGGGCCGTCGACGACGTCTCGGCCCTGACGCGGCTCACGCCGAACCGGACCTACAAGGGCGGCACCGGCATGCAGGGCGAGGGCCGCGAACGCCACGGCAAGGCCGGCGAGCCACGGGTCCTCGAGGTGCCCGCCGGCACGGTCGTGCGCGACCTCGACGACGGTCGCGTGATCGCCGACATGACCGAACCGGGCCAGGAGCAGGTCGTGGCTCGAGGGGGCGAGGGCGGGCGCGGCAACGCCTCGTTCGCGAGCTCGACCCGGCGTGCGCCGCGCTTCGCCGAGTACGGCACCAAGGGGGAGCGGCGGCGCGTGCGCCTGGAGCTCCGCACCATCGCCGACGCCGGCCTGGTCGGTTATCCGAACGCCGGCAAGTCGAGCCTCCTCGCCGCCCTCTCGAACGCGAAGCCGCAGATCGCCGACTACCCGTTCACCACCCTGACGCCCAACCTCGGGGTGGTCGAGCGAGGCGACGGCGGCCTCGCGCGCGCGACGCTGGCCGACGTGCCCGGCCTGATCGAGGGCGCGCACGAGGGCCGAGGCCTCGGCCACGAGTTCCTCCGGCACGTCTCCCGTACGCGGCTGCTGGTCTGGGTCCTCGACATCGCCGACGATCCTCCCGCCGCCCTGCGGGCCCTGCGGCACGAGGTCGGCGCCTACGACCCGACCCTCCTCGACCTGCCCGGCATGATCGTGCTGCACAAGATCGACCTGGCCGCAGGCGACGAGGTCGCGGACGCCGTGCACGACCTGGCCGAGGCCGGAATGCCGGTGGTGCCCGCCTCGTCGATCGACGGACGGGGGATCGACGAGCTGCGTGCCACGCTGTTCGCGCTCCTGCCGGAACGGCCCCAGGTTCCGACCGCCGCCGTCCGCGAGGAACGGATCGAGGTCGATCCGATCCGCGTCGACCGGCTGCAGGACGGAAGCGGCTGGATCGTGCGCGGGAGCGAGGCGCAGGCGCTGATCGACCGGTTCGACGCGACCAACGCCGAGGCGGTCGACTACCTGCAACGGCACTTCGAGCGGATGGGGCTGTCGAAGGCGCTGCGGCGGGCCGGGGCGCAGGACGGCGACGACGTCTGGATCGGCGAGGCGGCGTTCGAGTACTTCGACGAAACGAAGGCCCGGACCGAGGAACGCGAGGCGGAACGTCGCGCTCGGGAGGCGGGCGCCGCCGAGGCGGCGTGGAGCGACGAAGGTTCCGAAACGGGAAGGTGAGCGTCGTTCCGGTAGGCTCGAGGCGACGTGGGCCTCGCGCCCGACCGCTCGCGAGGTCCGAGCCACGTCGTGACCGTGAGGAGCGCATGCCGAACGATCCCGTCCCCGACCCCGCCTCCGACAGCCCGACCGCCCACGGCGCAGGACCGTGCGCCCGCCACGGGATCGCGCCCTGGTGCCGCCGCGTGCGGCAGCGCCTGACGCCCGAACGCTGGGCGCACGTCGTGCGCGTCGCCGAGCTGGCCGAGCGGATCGCCCGCGCCAACCGCTTCACCGAGGACGAACTCCGCGACACGGTGCTCGCCGCCGTCCTGCACGACGCTGCGCGCGACCTCGAAGACGACCGGCTGGCCGAGTTGGCGCCGCCCGAGCGTCCCGAGGAACGGGCGCACCCGATGATCCTGCACGGACGGGCCGCCCGGGCGTTGGCGGCGTCGTGGGGGATCGACGCGCCCCGCGTCCTCGGCGCGATCGAAGGGCACGTCGCCGGCGTCGCGCCCGACGACCGCGTGGGCACGGCGGTGTACGTCGCCGACGTCTCCGAACCGGGCCGCGGCGTGAACGCCGACGTCCGCGAGCTGGCCCTCCACGACCTCCGGTCCGCCTACGCGACCGCCGTCCGCCGCAAGGTGGACCACCTCCGCGCCTGCGGAAAGCCGGTTCACCCGACCACCCTCGAGGTGCACGATTCCCTGGTTCCGGACCGCTCGTAGCGCCCGCCTCGCGGCGCGGCTCCTGACCGTGTTCGGCCTGGCGGTCGCGACGGCCGGGCTGGCCGGCTTCTGGCTCGACCGCGACGCGCCCCGGAGCGAGCTCGGCGTCCAGCAGCGCGAGCTGCTCGGCGTGACCGACGACGCGCGCGTCGTGGCGAACTTCGTGGTCGCCGGCCG
>SLSQ01000259.1 GCA_007130355.1 Trueperaceae bacterium | reverse complement strand
TATTGTCCAGTTCGGGGTTCGGGTACGGGTCGAGCGCCAGCACGCGGCAGCCGAGCCCGTGCACGATCCGCGCGAACACCGCCCCGATCTGACCGGTGCCGATCACGCCCACCGTCTTGCCGTGCAGGTCGAACCCGAGCAGTCCGTCGAGCGCGAAGTTGCCCTCCCGCACCCGGGCGTGCGCCCGGTGGATGCGTCGGTTCAGCGCCAGCAGCAACGCCAACGCGTGCTCGGCGACGGCGTGGGGCGAGTAGGCCGGCACGCGCGCGACCGTGATCCCGGCCGCCCGCGCGGCCGCGAGGTCCACGTGGTTGAACCCGGCCGAACGGAGCGCGATCAGGCGCACGCCGAGGTCGCCGAGGCTCCGTACGGCCGCGTCGTCGAGCACGTCGTTCACGAACGGGCAGACGGCGTCGTGCCCATTCGCGAGCGCCGCGGTGGCGGCGGTCAGGCGGGGCTCGAGGAAGGTCAGTTCGTGCCCGTGGTCGGCGTTCGCTTCGCGAAGGTATCGCTCGTCGTACGGCTTCGAGCTGAACACGGCGATCTTCATATCGTTCCCCTTTCGCTCGGTCCCGGCCGCATGCGCACCACGCTACCGAACGCGGGGCCGTTCGTCCCTGGCGAACCCCACGTTCCGCCTCTACCGTCCAGGTGGAGGTCTCCGACATGCCCGACCGTACGGAACCGACCCGCCGCACGAACCGACCCCCGAACGCCGCTCCCCGTGGAGCGAGCGTCGAGGAGCGGCTCGAGAACGAGGTCCAGGCCTCGACCGAACGCCCCGGCGTCCGGCACGCGATCGTGGGCGTCCGTAGCGCCGACGGCGCGCTCGACCGCGTCTTCGCCGCCGGCGCGGAGGAGGGCGAGCCGGTGCACCCCGACGCGCCGTACTGGATCGCCAGCGTCACCAAGGCGTTCGTCGCGACCGTCGTGCTGCAGCTGGTCGAGGAGGAAGCGGTCGACCTGGACGCCCCCCTCGCCGCCTATCTCGCCTCCGCACGCCTGCGCGGCCTGCACGTGCTGGACGGCGTGGACCGCAGCGAGTGGATCACGGTGCGGCAGGCGCTGCACCACGCCAGCGGCCTGCCCGACCACCTGGAGGTCGCGCCCGAAGGCGCGAAGGGCGTGCTGACGCGCGTCGCGGAGGGCGAGGATCTGGGCTGGACGCTCGACGACGCGTTGGACCGGGTCCGGGACGCCACCCCGCACTTCCCGCCACAGGCGTTGGACGGTCGTCGTCACCGCGTCCGCTACTCGGACACGAACTTCCAGCTGCTGATCGCGGTGGTCGAGGCGGTCACCGGCGACCGCTTCGGCGCTGCGCTGCAGGCGCGCGTGTTCGGTCCAGCCGGGATGACGGCGACGTGGCTGCCCGAGGACGGCGACGACGGCCCCGTGCCGCTGCCGGTCCGAGCGGACGACGCGGTGCTCCGAGCGCCGGCCGCGATGCGGGCGTTCCGCGACCTGGTCTCGACCGCGGCCGACCAGCTGGCGTTCCTGCAGGCGTTGCACGGGGGCCGCCTGTTCCGCGACCCCACCACGCTCGAGGCGATGCACGGCGGCTGGTGCGCCTTCCCGTTCTCGCTGAACCCGCGGCCGACCGCCCCGACCTGGCCGATCGCGTACGGCCTGGGCGCGATGCGCATCCGGCTGCCGCGCGTTTTGTCGCCGCTGAAGCCGTTCCCGACGCTGGTGGGGCACACCGGCGTGTCCGGGTCGTGGGCGTTCTACGAACCCGCCACCGGCCTGGCGACGGTGGGGACGGTCGATCAGTTCGCAGCGGCGGCGCTGCCGTTCCGGTTCGCGCCGAAGCTCGCGGAGGCGGCGGCGACGTAGCACGCGTCGAGCTCGCGTTCCACGATCGATCGCACGACGTCCAGATCGATCTCCTCCTACCGGTTCACGGCGAGGTTTCGGAATCCGGCCATCCGCTGCAGGTCTGCGCCGACCCGTTCGTCGAGGATCCCGGCACGCACGAGTTCGGCGAACGCGTCGCGGCTGCGTCGCGGGACGCCGAGGCGCAGCACGCGCACCAGGTGCATCGCGAGGTCGATCGAGGTCTCACAGGCACGCAGAAGGTTGAGCATCGCCGCGTCCTGCCGGGTGACGTCGCTCGCGAACGCGACGCCGTCCCCGTACTCGTCGTGGACGCGCGTCAGACACCGCTCGATCTGCGCGACCTTCGTCACGACGACCGGATCCGGACCCTCACCGGCCATGGACGCTCCCCCGCGCGACCACGTCGCGCACGATGGCGGCGCGCTCCTCTTCGAGGCGCGCGTAGTCCGAGTACGCGAACGACAGGTACGTCGCCGTCGCGAGCGAACGGTCGGACCAGAGTTCGCGACCTTCGGCCACGGCGCGCACGCGCAGGACGGCGTCGGCCGTGCGCAGATCGACCACGTCGACGTCGCGTCCGAGCGTCGCTCCCAGGTCGGCGGCGAGCCGGATGCGGTCGGGCGCCGGAACGGGACGCGCGGCGAGCAACGCCAGGTCGACGTCGCTGTCCACGTTCGCATCCCCCCGCGCCTGGGAACCGAACGCCGCGAGCCACCACAGGTCGGGAACGACCGAGCGAACGTCGGGAAGCACGGCGTCGCGAAGCGCGGGGAGGTCCATGGGCGCATGGTAGCGCTCCGAAGGCGGTGCCGCGCGGCCGGGCCCGGCGCCGCCGGCCCGTGATGGAATGACGCATGACGCGCCACGACCCCCTCCCCGGCTACCCGGCCCTCGACGACGAGGAGCGCCTTCGCCGCATCGAAGCGTTCGAGGCCGGCCTCGCGTCGCGCCGCACCGTACGCGACTTCGCCGCGACGCCCGTGCCGCGAGCGGTGATCGAGAGCGCCATCCGGACCGCCGGCCGCGCCCCCAACGGCGCGAACATGCAACCGTGGACGTTCGTGGCGGTGTCCGATCCGAACGTGAAGCGGCGAGTCCGCGCGGCGGCCGAGGCCGAGGAGGAGCGCTTCTACGGCGGTCGCGCCTCCCAGGAGTGGCTCGACGCGCTCCGGCCGTTCGGCACCGACGCCCGCAAACCGTTCCTGGAGACCGCGCCCTGGCTGATCGCGGTGTTCGCGCAGAACCACGGCCTGCGTCCGGACGGAACGAAGGAGAAGCACTACTACGTGAAGGAGTCGGTCGGCATCGCCTGCGGCTTCCTGCTCGCGGCGCTGCACCAGGCAGGCCTGGCGACGTTGACGCACACGCCCAGTCCGATGGGGTTCCTGCGCGAGATCCTGGACCGCCCGCGGAACGAATCGGCGTTCCTGTTGGTCGTGACCGGCGTTCCCGCGGACGACGCCACCGTTCCGCGCATCGACAAGAAGCCGCTGCACGACATCGCGCGGTTCGTGACGGGCGAGGAGGGGGCGGGGTCGTAGCCGCCTGAGCGTCGCAGGGCCGAGCACGTCCCGCCCATCGTGCCGGGACCCCGACTCGTCATGATGCAAGACTCTCATATGAACTACCGGTGCATCACGACGCCCACGAGGCGCGTGGAGCGCCCACGCGCCCCTATGCGCTTTTGGGGTTGCGCTTTCGGCGGTGCTCGGATAGTGTCTTGAGAATCGCTTCTCACCCACGCATCGGAGCGAGACGCGATTCCACGCCCACCCCTTCGAGCGCACGCTCGCCGACCCCTTCGCAGAAGGAGCGCCCATGCACCGATCCCCCCGCCACCCCGAACCCCGCCGCCACGCGCCGCCTCGACGTGGCCTCGCCGGCCTCCTCGCCGTCCTGCTCCTCGCCGCGGCCGCCGTGGCGCACGCCGACGCGGGTCACGACCACGCCGAGCCGGAAGTGCAGACCGTCCGCAACCCTGAGGTGGCCGGATCCCGCATCGTCGTGAGCGACGCCGACTCGCCCACGGTCGCCGTCCTCGACCTGGCGTCCGGCCACCCCGTCGCCCGCTTCGATACGCCCGGCGACGCCGGGCGCGTCTACGGCGTCCCTGGCGGCCAATACGCCCTCGTCGCGCACCGCGACCAGAATCGGCTCAGCGTGATCCGCACCGGGCTCCGCGTCGCCGACCACGGCGACCACCAGGACCTGCTTCAGGAGGCTCCGTACGTCCAGGCCACCATGAACGTGGGCCGGCAACCGACCCACGTGTTCCTCCGCGGCGACGACATCGTGATCTTCAACGACGCCGACGGCACCGTGGCGCTTCTCGACCGGCGCCTGCTGAACGTGACGATCGACTACCAGGAGGTCCTCGGAGCGCAGCCCGACCACGGCGCCGCCGTGACGCTCGCCGACCACGTGCTGATCGGCTACCTGAGGCTGGGCCGCGTCGACGTCGTCGAACGAAGCGGCGAACGGGTCGCGTCGTTCGAGGATTGCCCCCGGCTCCACGGTCAGGCCGTGTCCGGGCGGACCGCCGCCGTCGGTTGCGACGACGGCATCCTGCTGGTGCACGCCGATGACGACGGCTTCCACGCCGTCAAGATCGACGAGCCCGCGAGGTCCCCCGAAGACGCCCGCGTCGGAACGCTCGCGGGCCACGACGACGCCTCGGTCTTCGTCGGCAACTTCGGGGAAGGACTGCTGATCGCCGACCCCGCGACGGAGGACGCCTTCGCCGTCGAACTCTCCGACCGACCCGTCTCCATGGTGTTCCAGGACGGCGCGCACCTGCTCGTCCTCACCGCCGACGGCGTCCTGCGCAAGTTCCACGCGGCGAGCGGGGAAACCGAGGCCGAGCTCGTGGTGGTCGAGACCTCGCACGACGACTCCGCGCGCCCCGGTCTGGCGCTCTCCCCGGACCGGACGCACGCCTACGTCTCCGACCCCGCGGCCGCCGCCGTCCACGAAGTCGACCTGCGCACGTTCACCGCCGTCCGGACCGTCGCCTTGCCGTTCATGCCCGCCGGATTCACCGTGGCCGCCATCCCGGACGCCGTCATCCACGACTTCGGCGAGCACGACCACGACCACGACCACGACCACGACGAGGACGATGACCACGATCACGATCACTGAACCGGCGGCACGCGGGGTTCCGCCCTCGGGGAGGCGCATCCTCCCGTGACGCGGACGTCCGTCCCGATCGCCGTCGTCGGAGGGCGGGGCCCGCACGGCCTCGCCCTCCACCTGTGGATGAAGGACCGCGGCCTCGAGGGCGCCTACGCCCTGATCGATCCGGCCTCGGAGTGGCTCCCGACCTTCGGGCCGGATGGGCCGATGCCGACGGTCGAACGGCTCCGAAGCCCACGCGAGCTCGACTTCGCACTCGGCGATCCGGCACGCTCGATGACCGCCTGGCGCGACGCCGACGATCGCGCTCCCCTCGCGAACGTGTACGGGCTGGACGACGCCGAGCGTCGCGCCTTCAACGAGCGCGACGCCGGACCCGAGGTGCGCGCCAAGCGCTTGGACTTCTGGCGCTACGCGAACGCCACCGCCCAGCGCAGCGGGGGCGAGGACCACGCCTGTCGGGGACGCGCCTCCCGCCTCGAACCGCGGGGCGACGGTTGGCGCATCCACGTTCAAGAGCGTGCGCCGATCGACGCGCGCGTCGTCGTGCTCGCGACCGGACTGGCGACGCACCGGTACCTCCCGGAGCCGTGGCGGGCCTGGTGGCGGCACCTGCCGAGCGACGCCGCCTTCCACGCCCTCGCGTTCCGCCCC
>SLSQ01000150.1 GCA_007130355.1 Trueperaceae bacterium | reverse complement strand
CGGACGCGTTCGGCACGTCCGCGCAGGTAGGCCAGGTACCCGCCGTAGGCGATCAGCAGCTGCAACCAGGCGGCGGCGACCCAGGTCCAGGGGCTCAGGTCATCGAACACGGACGACCTCGTCTTCCCGGTCCCGTTCGCGCGCCTCGCGCGCCTCGAGCGCGCGGGCCTCGCGCAGGCCGATGCGGATCCGTTCGGCCATCAACCAGCCGAAGATCAGGGCGGCGGCGACGACGTTGAGCAGCAGAATCTGCAGCATGATGGGATCCATCGTCACCCCTCCGCCGGTGAGATCGATGGCCTTGGCCGGATGCAGGGTCCGGAACCACTCGGCCGCCAGGTAGTTCAGCGGCAGGCTGGCGAGCACCACGATCAGGATCACGGCGGAGACGCGCCCGCGCCGTTGCGGGTCGTCGATCAGGCCGCGCACCACGAACACGCCGACCAGGAGCGCCACCATCAGCGCCGTCAGGGTCAGCTTCGCGTCCCAGGTCCAGAAGGTGTTCAGGGTGGGTCGGGAGTACGTCATGCCGCCGATGATCGTGAGCGCGCCGAACAGCAGCGCGGCCTCCGCGGCGGCCACCGAGACGACGTCGGCCAGGCGGGCGCCGCGCCAGAGGAAGATCATGCCGGCGATCGCGGCGACGCCGGTCGCCAGGAACGAGATCCAGGCGACCGAGACGTGCGCGTACATGATGCGGATCAACTCGCCCTGGTTCACGTCGGGCGGGCTGGTCACGAGGCCGGTCCAGGCGCCGGCCGCGAGTCCGAGCACCGCGAGTGCCGCCAGCACGTTCAGCCAAGCGGGCCGGCGTTCGGAGGGGGCGTGGGTCATGAACGGGTCTCCTTCGTCCCAGGTCGGGGGGCGCCAGGTCCGATCCGCCGGGCGCTCTCCGGAACGGAGCGGGGCGGGCGGCACCGGCGCGCGGCGCATGCGGGAACGGCCGGACCGAGGCGCGTCACTCCTCGACCACCACGTGGAAGATGGCGCTCGTGACCACCAGGTACACGAGGTCGAATCCTGCCAGCAACTCTATCCAGGAGCGTGCCAGGGCGATGTCGCCGGAACCGACCGCCGCTTCGGTGGCGCGCACCGCCGCCAGCAGGATGGGGACGACGACGGGGAACATCAGCACCGGCAGCAGCGACTCGCGGGCCTGCAGGTTGGCGGTCAGCGCCGCGTAGAAGGTCGCGATCACGGCGAACCCGAGGGTGCCGAGCGCGATCGTGACGAGCAGGGTCGGTACGGCGGCGGCGGCGACGTCGGCGCCGAAGAAGGCGACCGCGACCGGCAGCAGGAGCGCACCGAGGAGCGTCATCGACAGCCAGTTCGCGAGCAGCTTGCCCAGGAACAGCGCCGCGCGGGGGAACGGCAGCGTGAGCAGTTGGTCGAGGGCCCCCTCCTGCAGGTCGCCCTGCCAGCTCTGGGCGGCGGAGATCACGCCGGAGAAGGCGAGCGCCACCCACAGCGCGCCCGGCATGGCGCCCCGCATCAGCTCCGCGTCGCGGCCGAGGGCGAAGGCCAGGATCACCAGCGTGACGCTGCTGAAGAAGACGGTCGCGACCGTCGCGGCGCGGCTCCGCGCCTCGCTGCGGAAGTCCTTCCCCGCGATCGCCAGCAACGCCTTGAGGTCGGTCACTCGGTCGCTCCGTGCAGCAGGACGCCCCGGTCGATCGTGATGCTCGCGTCGATCCGTCCGGCCAGCCGTTCCGGCTCGTGCGACGCGATCAGCACCGTCCGGCCCCGCGCGCGGGCGCGGCTCAGCAGGTCGTCCACGAGCTCGCGGCCCTCCTCGTCGAGCGAGGCGTACGGTTCGTCGAGCAGCCACAGCGCCGCGTCGCGCAGCGCCAGCCGCGCCAGGCCGAGCCGGCGCTTCATGCCGCTCGAGAAGACGCGCACCGGCCGGTCGGCGTGCTCGCTCAGGCCGACCCGCGCCAGCTCGGCGTCGACCCCGTCCTGGGGCGCACCGGTCAGGACGCACGCCAGGCGCAGGTTCTCGCGAGCGGTCAGGGTTCCGTACGATCCGCCGTGGACCGCCAGGTACGCCACCTCGCGGCGCACCGCCGCCGCCTCGCGCACCAGGTCGCGCCCGAACACCGAGGCGCGCCCGGAGCTCGGCCGCAGGCGCGTCGCCAGCAGCCTCAGGAGGGTGGTCTTGCCGCTCCCGTTGCTGCCCCGCAGGGCCACGATCCGACCGGCCGGCAGCCGAAGCGACAGCCCACGGAGCACCTGTTCGCGCCCGAAGCGGCGGGCGACCCGCTCCAGGCGCACGGCCAGCGGTCGCTCGGTCGCGGCCGCGGTCGGGTCCTCGGTCGCCGGCTGGGGCGCGGGCGCCTCCTCGGTCACAGGCGCGACCAGAGCCACTCGGGCGTGAACTGGATCAGCCAGGTGTTGAGGGCGGTGAAGGTGCCGGTCACCATCATCAGGCCGGCCACGATCAGCAGCCCGCCCGCCGCCCGCTCGACCCACGGCAGCCACGAGCGCATGCGGCGCGAAGCGCGCAGGAACGGGTCGATCGCCAAGGCGGCGGCCAGGAACGGCACCGCCAGGCCGGCCGAGTAGACCGCCAGCAGGCCGACCCCCTCGCCGAGCGTTCCGCTGGCGCCCGCCAGGGTCAGGATGCCGCCCAGCACCGGTCCGATGCACGGCGTCCAGCCGGCCGCGAACGCCATGCCCAGCAGCACCGCGCCGACCGGGGTCGAGGCGTCGCGGGGCGCCTGGGCGGTCCGGGTGTCGCGCATCAGGATCGGCAGGCGGATGACGCCGACGAGCACCAGGCCGAAGAGGATCACCAGGATTCCGCCGCCCACGGTGAGCAGCTCGCGGTTGTCGCGCAGCAGCGACCCGAGCGCCGACGCCGAAGCGCCCAACGCCATGAAGATCAGCGAGAACCCGAGCACGAACAACGAGGCGTTGCGGAGCAGGATCGCGCGCTTCTGCGCCCCGCTGCCGCCCACGTAGGCGAGGTACGACGGCACCAGCGGGAGGACGCACGGCGACAGGAACGAGAGGATTCCGGCGGTGAAGGCGAGGGCGAAGGTGGGGGTCACGGCACGTCTCCGGAAGGCGCGGCGATGGGGGTGCGGTGGCGGGCCCGGCGGCGAGGACGGGCGCGGGCGTCGCGAACGAGTATCCACCGTAGCCGCGGGGCGGCCGGTCAAGCGATGGACATTCGCCCTACGGCGCGTCGGCGCGCCCACCGTCCTCGCGTCGCGCCCGGGCGTACGATGGCGGCATGAGCGACCCTACGCGAGAAACCGCGATCCTCGGCGGCGGCTGCTTCTGGTGCCTGGACGCCGCCCTTCGTGGCGTGCGCGGCGTGCACCGGGTCGAGAGCGGTTACGCCGGAGGGCACGTCGAACATCCTACGTACGAACAGGTCTGCGGCGGGACCACGGGGCACGCCGAGGTGGTGCGGGTCGAGTTCGACCCCGACGAGCTTCCGTACCGCGAGTTGCTGCAGCTGTTCTTCACGCTGCACGACCCGACCACCAAGGACCGGCAGGGGAACGACGTCGGTCCGCAGTACCGGTCGATCGTGCTGGCGCTCGACGACGGGCAGGAGCGGATCGCGCGCGACGAAATGGCCGACCTGCAACGTCAGGACCTGTGGGGCGCCCCGATCGTCACCGAGGTCGAGCGCGCCACCGTGTTCTGGCCGGCCGAGCCGTACCACCAGGACTACTTCGCGAACAACCCCGACAACGCGTACTGCGCCGCGGTGATCGCGCCGAAGGTGGCGAAGTTCCGGGCACGCTTCGCCGACCGGTTGGCGGACGCCTGAACCCGACCTCGGCCGCTCCCCTCTCGGCGACGGGTCAGCGCGGCAGGGCGAGGCGCAGATCGCTCCGCAGGCGTTCGGGGTGGTCCGGCACCGGCAGCGGCGGCAGGTCCGGATCGGTGGCGACGATCGCCCAGGCGACCCACAGGTCGTCCGGCGCCTCCGGCAGGCCCTGGCGCGGACGAAGCTCGGTGGCGACGAACGGGAGCCATACGTCGCGTGGCAGCACGACCGGAGCGCCGTCCGAGCGCCAGGCGGTCAGGTCGATCGATCGGACGCCCTCCGGCACGCTGCGCAGGCAGGTCGCGGCGGCGCCACGACCGGAGCCGGAGGCGTACCACGACCGGTGGGCGAGGTGCACCGACGGGGCGTCGCCGTCGCACGGGCGGCGCAGGGTCGGCGTCAACGTCAGCACGGCGTCGATCTCGACGCGCTCCGCCGGCCCGAGGCGTTCCTCGAACATCGTCGCTTCGCCGTGCGCCAGGCGCACCACGACGCGTTCGTCCTCCGCGAGTCCGGTCAGGGTCAGGGTGGCGCCCTCGATCAGCGGGGCGGCGAGCGGCGGCGGGCCGGTCCGGACCGCCGACGGTCCGTCCTGCGCGACCACGCTCGGGGCGAGCGCCCCGAAGGCGGCGAGCAGGAACGCGGCGGCGCGGAACGTCCGGACGGACCGGGCGGCGGGGTGGCGCGTAGGGGAACGAGGCACGACGAGACTCCGATCTCGGGGCTGGAGCGGCGCGGGGCGGCGGAGGAGGAGCGTGGCGGCGGAGGTGCGGGCACCGTAGCGCGCGTCGACCGGAGGCGTCCAGCGGTCGCCCGGCTCTCATCCGGGCGCCGCCCGGTGCGCTGCATGATGGACCCACTCGCTCGCGAAGGGGGTACCGGCATGGTCCACGACCGTTCCGTCCGCATCCGCACGCGCCGCGCCGGGCGCGGCGGGTCCGATCGTCCGTCCCCGGCGGCGTTGCGCCTCGGCGCCTGGGCCGTAGGGTGCGCGCTCGCGCTCCTCACGGCCGCGGCGGCGTGGGCGCAGGAGGCGCCCGGAGCGGACGCGACGCCGGCATCGCACGGCGTCTTCACGGCCGAGCAGGCCGAACGGGGCGCCGAGACGTTCGCCGCGTCGTGCGCCGGTTGCCACGGCGCCGACCTGAGCGGCGATTTCGGGCCCCGGCTCGTTCCGCTCGACCCGTGGCGTTGGAGCGACGCGCCGCTGTCCGAGCTGTACGCCTTCGTGCGGTCGAACATGCCGTTCGGCGCGCCCGGATCGTTGAGCGACGAGGCGTACCTCGACCTGATCGCCTTCCTGGTGCGCGAGAACGGTCATCCCCCCGGCGACGCACCGTTGGTCGCCGATTCCGAGTTCCTGTCGAGCGTCGTGCTCGACGACCCGCCCGCCACCGACGCGGCGGAAGAACCCGAGGAGGTTCCCGATGACCCGAACGACCGTTAGGGACGCGATCCGGACCCGAATCATCCTGTCCACCCTGTGCGCCGTGGCGCTCGCCCTCGCCGGAGGCGCCTGGGCGCAGGGGTCGGATGCGCTGAACGAGCAGCTCGCGACCGCCCGGCAGCACGCCGAGTTCAGTATGGGCGCGGACGACGTCGCCGGAGCCACCCTCCACCTCGGCCACGTGCTGAACTGCATCGCCGGCGAAGGTGGCGAAGGGTTCGACGGCGACTGGGGCCACCCGTGCGGCGGCCAGGGCGACGGCATCCTCGCGGACGTCGCCTCGCACCCGGACGCCGACGCCGTCGCGGCCGTCCTGAGCGCGGCCCACGCGTTGGCGATGGACGGCGTCGCGGCCGAATCGCTCGGCGCGGCGCAGGCCGCCGCCGCCGGCGTGCACGCGCTG
>SLSQ01000262.1 GCA_007130355.1 Trueperaceae bacterium | reverse complement strand
TCGTTCCGGCGGCGTGCCCGGGACCGGCGCGCGTCGAGGGCGAGCCGGTCGACCGCCTCGTTCTCGGCGTGCCCGGCGTGCCCCCGGGTCCACGACCAGGCGACCTCGTGCCGTTCGGTCTCGGCGAGCAGTCGTTCCCACAGGTCGCGGTTCTTGACCGGGGCGCGCGAGGCGGTCCGCCAACCGTTGCGTCGCCAGGTGTCGAGCCAACCGTCGGTGAACGCCTTCTTGAGGTACTGCGAGTCGGTGACCAGGCGTACGCGGCACGGCTCCTTGAGCGCCGCGAGCGCCTCGACGGCGGCGGTGAGCTCCATTCGGTTGTTCGTGGTGTTCGCTTCGTAGGCGGCGTCGGTGCGCTCGTGGTCGCGCCAGCGCATCAGGTAGCCCCAGCCGCCGTCGCCGCTCGTCGTGTCGCACGAGCCGTCCGTCCAGATCGTGACCTCGCGTCGCGTCATGCGGGACAGGGTACCGATCCGGAGCGTCCGGGACCGAAGCGAGACCACGGGCCGCCGGCCGTCGGCCCGGTCGCGGCGGGTTCCGAGATTATACAAACATAGGACAGAAGTGTCCGACCGCTGCGGCGAGCGTCCTTCGCGCCCGGCCCCTTCAGTACGTGTTCCGCGGAGGAGAGGTGGGGTGCGCGCGATCTCGCGCCCGCTCAGGACTTGACAAACCCTGAACAGCAGGCGTACGCTCGTCGCATCCGTCCAGGGTCGGTCCAGCGTTCGTCGCAGGTCGCGTCCCCCGGTCCAGCCCACCCCCGGCGCGAGGCGCCGCGTATCCGGAAAGGCCGTCGTGCCCAAGGGGAAGTTCACCGTTCACGAAGTCGAGGAGAGGACCCGCGTGCCGGCGGCGACCCTGAGGCAATGGGAGCGCCGCTACGGCTGCCCCAAACCGGAACGGTCCGAATCCGGCTACCGCCTCTACGCCGACGCCGACCTCAGGGTGATCGAGACCATGAAGCGCTACGTCGACGACGGCGTGCCGGCTTCGCGCGCCGCCGATCTGGTCCGGGCCTCGCTCGCCGCCGGCGCCGACCGGGAGGGCCGGGCCGGCACGGCCCTCTCCGCCGACCTGGTGGAGGCCCTGATCGACCTCGACGAGCCACGTGCCGACCGGGTGCTGGGCGAGGCCCACGCCCTCCATCCGCTCGAGACCGTCCTCGGCGAGGTGATCGCGCCGACGCTGGTCGAGATCGGCGACCGCTGGCACGACGGGCGCATCACCACCGCCAACGAGCACTTCGCGAGCTCCTACCTCCAGGGCCGCCTGCTCTCGCTGCTCTCGCTCGCCGGCGGCGCCCACCCCGACGCCCCCTCCGCGCTCGTCGCCTGCGCGCCCCACGATCGGCACGAGATCGGCGCGCTCATGCTCGCCGTGGTCCTGCGCCGGCACGGCTACCGCGTCTCCTACCTCGGCGCCGACACCCCGGTCGCCGACCTGGTCGCCCTGGCGTTCGAGCGCAAGCCGGACGCGGTCCTGATCTCGGCCACCGGGGTCGAGTCGCTCGCCGCCCTGAACGCGCGGCGCGAGGACCTGCTCCAGGCCGCTCCGGTCGTCGCCTTCGGCGGCCGCGCCTTCGACGCCGACCCCGCCGCGGCGGAACGGCTCGGCGGGCACTACCTCGCCGACAACGTCGTCGACGCCGTCGAACGGTTCGGCGCCCTCATCCGCTCCCACGCGGCGGCGCGCCCGTGAACCGCCGCGTCGCCCCGTCCCCCGTCGTGGTTCCCGTCCCGCCCGCGCCCCGCGCGGAGCCCCGGCCGCAGCGGCCGGTTCCAGGAGGTACCGATATGCATCACCGTGCCCAGGTCGCGACCGTCGCCCGTGGCGGCGAACCCGCCCCCTCCCTCCGCACCGTCGGCACGTTCGACGAGGCCCGCGGCCACTCGTTCGCCTTCCAACGGAAGGAGACCCTCTACCACGACGGCGACGCCGCCAGCTCCCTCTACCGGGTCCGTTCCGGCCTGGTGCGGATCACGCGCATGACGCCGGAGGGGCGACTGCTGACCGTCCGGCACGTGATGCCGGGCGACGTCTTCGGCGAGGAGGCGTTCACCGGCGGGACCCGCGAGGAGACCGCCGAAGCGCTCACCGACGCCGAGGTCGAGACGCTCCACCCGAACCGCATCGGAGGGGACGACCTGCGCGAGGTCACCTACTCGCTGTCGCGGCAGATGCAGCGCCTCATCGACTACGGCTACCACCTGCAGACCGGCGACCTGCGCCAGCGCGTCGCGCGCTACCTGCTGACGCTGGCCGCCACCCCGCTCGCGCTTCTCGACGACGACGGCCGGCGCCGCATCGCCGCCACGCACGAACTGCTCGCGGAGGGGACCGGCTCGACCCGCGAGAGCGTCAGCAAGATCGTGCACGAACTGCGCACCGAGGGGCTGATCGCCTCCGGCTACCGCAACGTCACCCTGCTCGACGAGGAGGGCCTCGAGGAGGTCGCCGAAGGGTTCTAGGGCTCGGGCGGGCGCTCCTCGAGCACCACCACCGCGCCGGCATGATCGCGGGAGTGGCTGAGCGACAGGTGCGCCTGCAGGCCCTGCTCGTGCATCGCCTGCGCCAGACCGCGAGCGAAGGCGAGCCGCGGAGCGGCCCCGTCCCGCACCACCCAGACGTCGCGCCACCCGTGCGCCTGCGGCCAGCACTTCTGGAACGCCTCCTTCGCCGCGAAGCGGGCGGCCAGCGACGGCACCGGATCGCGCTGGGTCCGGCAGTAGCGGACCTCGTCCGGCGTGAAGTGGCGCGTCAGGAAGCGTTCCGGGTGCCGGGCGAGCACGCCCCGCACCCGGCTCAGTTCGACCAGATCCAGCCCGACCGCCCGGATCACGCGCCCGGTCGGTCGGTGCGCCGCACGTCCCCCGCCCCGTGGGCCACGTAGGCGGCATGCGCCATCGCGAGAAAGAGGCCGTGGCCCAGCACGCCGGGGATCCTGTCCAGCGCCTCCGCCCAGGCGAACGGATCGCCCTCCGTCGGCACCGTGCAGTCGAGCACCGGGTTGCCGTTGTCGGTCAGGAACGGTTCGCTCGGACCGCCCCGCACCGCCGGATCGAAGCCGAGCGCACGGAGCCGGGCCGCGGTTCGGTCCGCCCCGAACGCCAGCACCTCGACCGGCAGCGGCGACCGTTCGCCCAGGCGGGACACGAGCTTGCCTTCGTCGCCGATCAGCACGAACCGCGCCGCCGCCTCGGCCACCACCTTCTCGCGCAGCGCCGCGCCGCCCAGTCCCTTGATCGCGTTCAGGTCCGCATCGAGCTCGTCCATCCCGTCGACCGCGAGATCGACGCCGTCCGCCGGCAGGTCGATCAGCGGGATGCCGACCTCGCGCGCGGTGCGTTCCGTCGCGCGCGAGGTCGCCACGCCCGCCACCTCCCGGAGCGTGCCCGCGGCGAGCCGCTCGCCGAGCCCGACGAGGAACCGATGCGCGGTGCTGCCCGTGCCGAGCCCGAGCCGCATGCCGGACCGCACCTCGTCGAGCGCGGCCAGGGCCGCGGCCTGCTTGCGTGCGTCGGGCCCGTCGTCCGGACTCACGCGCGCAGCTTCGCCAGGCGCTCGCGCACGCGGTCGACGTGCCCCTTCGCACGCACGTTGCGCATCGCGTCGGCCAACGTGCCGTCGGGCGCGATCAGGAAGGTCGAACGCACGATCCCCTGCACCTCCTTGCCGTAGAGCTTCTTGGTGCCGTAGGCGCCGTACGCCTTCGCGACCTCGTGGTCGGGATCGGCGAGGAGCGGGAACGGAAGCCCGTGCTCGGCGCGGAAGGCGCGGTGCTTCTCGATCCCGTCGGGGGAGACCCCGAGGACCCGGGCGTCGAGGTCGGGCAGGGCGTCGCGGAAGTCGCACGCCTCGGTGGTGCAGCCGGACGTGAAGTCGGCCGGGTAGACGTACAGCACCAGCCACGAGCCACGGAAGTCGGCCAGCGACGATGGACCGTCCGTCGTCTCGCCGCGGAAGTCGGGGGCGGGTGCGCCGATCGCAGGTTCGCTCATGACGCGAGCATACCGCGGTCCGTCGCGCCCCTTCGGGGCGGTCCGGTCGCCGCGGGTAGGATGACGGACGTGGCCGACGCCCGCCCCGCACCGTCCCCGACCGAACGCTCCGTGCCGGTCGTCCTGGCCAGCGCGAGCCCGCGCCGCCGCGACCTGCTCGCTGCGCTCGGGGTCCGGTTCGAGGTCCGCCCCGCCGACGTCGACGAGACGCCGCGCCCGAACGAGGACCCGCGCGCGCTGGCCGCCCGCCTCGCCGCGGCGAAGGCGCGGGCGGTGGCGCAGGAGCTGGCGCGGGAGCTGGCGGCGGACGCCTTGATCGTCGCCGCCGACACGGTCGTGACGGTCGACGGCGACGCGCTCGGCAAGCCGCGCGACGCCGCCGAGAACCGCTCCTTCCTGCGCCGGCTGGCCGGCCGGCCGCACCGGGTGCACACCGCGCACCACCTCGTGCGTGGCGAGCGACGGCTGGCCCGGACCGTGACCACCGAGGTGGTGCTGCGGACGCTGAGCGACGACGAGATCGAACGGTGGGTCGCCGGCGGCGCCGGGGCGGACAAGGCGGGCGGCTACGCGATCCAGGACCACGGCGCCGTCCTGGTCGGCGAGATCCGCGGCTGCTACAGCAACGTGATCGGGCTCAGCCTGCCGGCGCTGGTCGCCGCCGCCGCCGAACTGGGGGCGCCCCTTGGCTAGCTTCCTCCGCGCCTGGTACCTGTTCCTCGCCCTCGGCCTGCTCACCTTCGTGACGACCGCGTTCGTCGGCACGGCGCCCGCGACCGTCTCGGCCGCGGTCGCGCTGCCGCACCAGCTCCCCTACCGGGCCGGGGTGAACCTGCGCCAGTCGCTCGCCTCGATGGTCGACCGCCGCGACCTGCGCGCCGCGAACGCGCGCCTGCGCGAGGAGCTCGAAGCGACCCGCGAGGCACTGCGCGCTACCGAGCTCGAGTCCGACCGCCTGCGCGAGATCCTCGCCATCCGCGAGGCGCAGAGCCCCGGCGTGGTCGCCACCGCCCAGGTGGTGGGCGGGAGTACCGGAAGCGCCGTCGAACGGCTGGTGCTCGGTTCAGGCAGCTCGGACGGCGTCGAATCGCGGATGCCGGTCACCGTCCCCGCCGGACTGGTGGGGATCGTGACCGAGGTCACCTCGGGACGTTCGGTGGTGCGCACGATCCTCGATCCGGAGAGCCGGGTCGGCGTCACCGTCCGCGGGCGTGGCGGTCAGGGAGTGGCGATCGGCGAGCTGGGCGGCACCGTGCGCGTGGCCCGCTTCGTCGAGAGCGATCCGGTGCAGGTCGGCGACGTGGTCGAGACGAGCAGCTACGGCGGCCTGTTCCCGCGTGGCGTCCAGGTCGGCGTCGTGACCGACGTGCTGCCGCCCGACCCGAACGACCTCCGCCGGACGTTCGTGGTGCGGCCGGCGGTCGACCTGTCGGTCCTGCTCGAGGTGGCGCTGATCGCACCGCAGTGAGTCGCGCCGTGGGTCGCTCGTAGGCCGGGGCGGCGGGTCGAGGGTCGGGGCGACGCGTCGCGGGTCGCACGGCTGCCGGGGGGCCGGACGCGCACGCCCGGCCCGCTCGTGTGCCCGCTCGTGTGCACGGTCGTCAGCGGCCGGCGGGCCGGAACGCCGCCGCCGCGAC
>SLSQ01000281.1 GCA_007130355.1 Trueperaceae bacterium | reverse complement strand
GGGCCGGCGGCGGGGAGAGGCCGCCGGCAGCCCCCCGGCGTACGCGGGCGATCCACGGGAGCAGGGTGCGTTCGAGGTGGAGCGGGTCCGGTTCGTGACGGTGCTCGAAGGCGCGCAGGTGCGGCGGCAGCTGGGCGAGGACCCGCTCGGAGCCGGTGCCGTAGGCGACCACGTCGGCCTGATCGAGGACGCCGTCCAGGTCGGGGTCGCCGAGCAGCGCCGCGGAGACCTGCTGGACGTGCGGCGCGAACCGTTCGATCGAGCGCCGGAAGGTGGGGAGGAACTCGGGGATGTCGCTCACCAGGCAGAGCCGCGTCCGCGGGTCGAGCTCCGCGAGTTCGGTGCGGGTGCGGGCCGAGGGGATCAGCCGCACCGTGGCGGTCCACGCCCGGCGCGGCAGGTGCGGCGCCAGTTCGTGCTCGCGGTGCGCGAAGGTGAGGATCAGGTCGGCGGCGGCCAGACGGCGTTCGGCGGCGGCGTCCACGCGGAGGCGGTCGAAGACCGTCACCTCGAGGCGGTCGTCCGGGTGGAGGTACGGCCGGATCGCCGAGGCGTAGGTGCGCGTGACCTCCTGGAAGACGCCCACGAAGACGATGCGGAGCGGCCGGGAGGCGGGCGCGTCGATCGAGGCGGCGCGGTGCAGGCGGGCGACCAGCTCGGACCGGGGCACCCCCTCCCGGTCGGCGCGCGCCAGCAGCCGTGCGATCGCGTCGTCGAGCGGTTCGATCCGGGCGGGCGGAGGGTCGGCGGTCGCCGGGCCGCGGGACCGGACGAAGGTGCCGCGGCCCTGGCGCGTCTCGATCAGGCCGCGCTCCGCCAGAGCGCGGTAGACGGAGCCGACGGTGACGGGGGAGACCCCGAGGTCGTGGGAGAGTTCGCGGACGGAGGGCAGCCGACTCCCGGCCGGGAAGTCGCCGGTCGACATGCCGTACTCGATCTGTCCTTGGATCTGGACGGGTACCGGGACGGGCAGGTCCCGATCGATTCGGATCCGCATGCGTGCTCCTCGCGAGTGTCTCACTCGAAGATAACACCGGAGTCGAGGTGCATGTCCATGCACGCCGGGTCCGGAGGCCACGCGGCCGCTCCGGGAGCGGAAACGTTCGGCTCGAGATCGTACCGGACGCGCTTCGTGGGCCTTGACGGGAGGGGCGTTCGGCTGCTATTCCTTGCAGTCACACCCACGCGAGCGCATCGGTCCTCGCCCCGGACGGACCGAGCGGAACAAGGAGGTGCGTCTGGAACCGAACCCGATCGGCCGCGTCGCGCACAGCACGCGCCGTACCCCGCCCTGTCCCGCGTTCCGAACGACTCACGCTCCGGAGGAGACCCCTTTGCGACACGTACGCTCCGTACTCGCCGTCCTGACCGTCCTGGCCCTGCTGGCCGGCGTCGGTCTGGCGCAGAAGACCCTGACGATCGCCCGCCCCACCGACCCGGTATCCCTCGATCCGCACTTCGAGACCACCGCGCCCGGGAGCTGGGTGTTCAGTCAGATCCTCGAGCCCCTGATCACCGTCAACCAGGACATGGAGATCGAAGGTCGCCTGGCGACCGACTGGGAGTTCATCGACGACACCCGCCTGCGCTTCACCCTGCGCCAGGGCGTCACCTTCAGCGACGGCACCCCGTTCGACGCCGAAGCGGTGAAGTACACCTGGGACCGCGCCTGGGACGAAGAGCGGCCCGGCCGCTGGAAGAGCCTGGCCGGCCCGGTCGAAGGGGTCGAGATCGTCGACGACTACACCGTCGACCTGGTCGCCGCCCAGCCGTACGGCCCGCTGCTGCTGACCGCCACCATGCCGTACACCGGCATCGTCAGTCCCACCGCCGCCGAAGAGCTCGGCGACGACTTCGGGCGCCAGCCGGTCGGCACCGGCCCGTTCACCTTCGTCGAGTGGCGCGCGAACGATCGGATCACCCTCGAAGCGAACGACGACTACTGGGGCGGCCGGCCCAATCTCGACCGGGTCGTGTTCCGCACCATCCCCGAAGAGGGCGCCCGCATGCTGTCGCTGCGCGCCGGCGAGGTCGACATGGTGCTGATGCCGACCCCGTCCGACCTGCCCGCGCTCGAGTCCGACCCGAACTTCGTCGTCGAAGGCGCGCCGGGCGTCGGCGTCTTCTACCTGGCGTTCAACCTCGATCGTGACGCCGTCGCCGACGTCCGCGTCCGGCAGGCCGTCGCGCACGCGATCGACCGGGAACTGATCGTCGAAGCGATCCTCGAGGGCGGCGGCGTGCTCGCGACCTCCGTGATCGGCGAGCCGGTCTTCGGCTACAAGGACATGGAGCTCCTCGAACGCTACCCGTACGACCCCGAGCGTGCCCGCGAGCTGCTCGAAGAGGCCGGGTACGCCCGTGGATCCGACGGCTTCATGGTCGACGAGAACGGCGACCGGCTGGTCCTCGAGCTCCTGCCCAGCAACGGCCGCTCGCTCAAGGACCGCGAGATCGCCGAGACGCTCCAGGAGTTCCTGCGGCAGGCCGGCATCGACGTCGAGATGGACATCTTCGAGTGGGCGACCACGTTCGAACTGATGCGCGGCGCGACGCTCGACTACGACCTGAACTCGTTCACCTGGTTCACCACCACCGCCGACGCCGACTACACGATGTACAGCAACTACGTCAGCACCGAGCTGCCGCCCGCTTCGTGGAACCGCTGGCGCTACGCCAACGACGACGTCGACGAATGGCTCAAGGCCGCCCGCGCCTCGCTCGACATGGACGAACGCGAGGAGCTCTACCACCGCGTCCAGGACCAGCTGGCGCACGACCTTCCGGCGATCCCGCTCTACGGCAGCTACGAAGTGGCCGCCCTGCGCGCGAACGTCGAGGGCTTCGTCGCCCACCCGATCCAGTACCTGCTGGACCTGCACCCGGTCGACATCGTCGACTGACCCACGCGCGTAGCGCGTGCGGAGGGCCGTCCCGAACGCCGGGCGGCCCTCCGCACGCCCGTGAAGCGAGGCCATGTTCTCCTATCTGATCCGTCGCATCTTGATCGCCGTCCCGCTCCTGCTGGGCGTCGTCTTCATCGTCATCGCCAGCTTCGACCTGGTGCCCGGCGACCCCGCCGCCCTGATCCTGGGCGAGTTCGCCACCGAATCGGCGGTCGCCGAGCTCCGCGCCGAGCTCGGCCTCGACCGCCCCCTCCTGGTCCGCTACGCGGACACCGTCGTAAACCTGCTCCAGGGCGATCTCGGCCGCTCGCTCACCGAACGGCGGCCGGTCGCGGTGATCCTCGGCGAGACGTTCCCCCTCACCGCCCAACTCGCCGGCGCCGCCATCGCCCTGGTGCTCCTGGTCGGCATTCCGCTCGGCCTGATCGCCGCGATGCGGCCCGGCTCCTGGATCGACAACGTGATCCGGGTCGTCTCCCTCGCCGGACTGTCGATGCCGGTGTTCTGGACCGGCCTCGTGTTCATGGTGATCTTCTCGGTGAACCTCGGCATCACGCCGGTTTCCGGGACCGGCACCTGGCGGCACCTGATCCTGCCGTCGGTCACCCTCGCCCTGCCGTCGATCGCGGTGATCGCGCGCATGACCCGGTCCACCGTGCTCGAGGTGCTACGCGAGGACTTCATCCGCACCGCCCGAGCCAAAGGGATCTCGGAGCGTTCCGTGCTGGTCAAGCACATGCTGCGGAACGCCATGATCCCGATCGTGACGGTGCTCGGCCTGCAGCTCGGCCAGATGCTGGGCGGAGCGGTGCTCACCGAGACCGTCTTCGCCTGGCCCGGTGTCGGACGCCTGACGGTGTTCGCGATCTTCAACCGTGACTACCCGCTGATGCAGGGCGTGGTGATGGTGCTCGCCATGGTCTACGTCGGCGTGAACCTACTGGTCGATCTCAGCTACGGCCTGTTCGACCCCCGCGTGAGGTACGCATGAGCCTTCCCGAGCCCGGCAGCTCCGCCCCGAGCCCGCAGGCGTCCGCCCCGTCCGGCGGCGCGCACGAGGCCCGTCGCAAGGCGCTGCGGCGATTCTTCGGCAACAAGCTCGGCGTCGCCGGCGCCGTGATCGTGGTCGGCTTCATCCTGATGGCGATCTTCGCGCCGTACCTGGCGCCGTTCGACCCGGCCGAGCAGAGTCTGCTGAACCGCCGCCAGGCGCCGAACGCCACCTACTGGCTGGGGACCGACGAGTTCGGCCGCGACATCCTCAGCCGCATCATCTACGGCGCCCGCGTCTCGCTCGGCGTGGCGCTCGGGTCGGTCGGGATCGGCCTGATCGTTGGGAGCACCGCCGGTGCCATCGCCGGCTACGTCGGCGGCGCCGTCGATACGCTCGTCATGCGCGTGATGGACCTGCTGCTGGCGTTCCCCTACCTGCTGCTCGCGATCGTCATCGTGAGCGCGCTCGGTCCGGGCATGACGAACACGATCATCGCCATCGCGGTCTGGACGGTGCCCGCCTTCGCGCGGGTGGCCCGGTCGGCGGTCCTGCAGATCAAGGAACGCGACTTCGTCGTCGCGGCCCTGGCGCTCGGCGCGAAGGAGCAGCGCGTCATGCGGGTGCACCTGCTCCCCAACTTCGGCGCCACGCTGGTCGTCTACGCCAGCCTCTACCTGGCGTACGCGATCCTGATGGAGTCGGCGCTCTCGTTCCTGGGGTTGGGCGTGCAGCCGCCGCGTGCGTCGTGGGCCGGGATGATCAGCAACGGCCGCAACTACCTCACCGCCGCGCCCCACATCGCCACCATCCCGGGCGTCGCCATCGCCCTGGCTGTGCTCGGCTTCAACCTGCTGGGGGACGCGATCCGGGACGTGTACGACCCGCGGGCGACGCGGGACGGCTGAGCACGAGCGGCGGCCCGTCGCCCGCGAACGGATCCGGCACCGGATCGAGCGGATGCACCGGTCGCCGCACCCTCCGATACGGCAGCCGCGTCAGATCGTGCGTCGTGGCTCCGTCCTCGACCGCCATGTAGCGGGCGGCGGCGATCCGTGCCCACGCCTCCGGCAGGTAGCCGGCCTTGACGACCGCCACCGTCGGCGCGTCCAGGTCGAGACCGGTCGCGATCAGGTCGGCGGGGTCGGGCGGAGGCCCGCGCCGTTCCGTCAGCACCAGCTGCAGCGCCCCGCGCCTCAGGCGCACCAGGTCGCCGTGGATGGACGTCCACGTGCGCCCCGCGACGGTCGCGATCACGGTCGCCACCGGACCGCCGACGCGGCCGAGCTGATCGCCGACACGGACCTCGACCTCCGTGCCCACGTCGCACGCCGCGAGCCGCGCCACGGCGTCGGGCGCGGCGATGCCGGCGAGCACCACGGAGGGACCGTCCTCGCCCGCTGGGACCGTCGCGAGAGCGGCACGAAGCACGTCCGCTCGGTCGCCGACCCCGCCCGCCCCCGGCACGTCGCCGCAGTCGCTCACGACCACCGGACCGACGGGCCGTCGTGCGGCCCGGGCGACGGCGTCGCGCAGGCAGGCGTCGGCCGTTCCGGAGGGGACGGCGAAATCGAAGGCGTCGCGGGCGTCCCACAGTTCGCGCGCCAGCGCCGACGCTGCGTCCGACGCGGCGGCCGCAACGGCGCCGACCGCGAGCGCGGCGGCGCCCGAGCGCGGCAGGTCGCCGAACGGCGCACCCAGCAGGACGGACGCGTCGAGCACGCCCGGTCGCGCTGCGAGCC
>SLSQ01000044.1 GCA_007130355.1 Trueperaceae bacterium | reverse complement strand
GCGTCCCGTTCGGCCAGGGGGCGGCGTCCGAGTCCGATCAGGCGTTGAGTCCATCGCATGGGCGTACGTTCGCACGGGTTCGGGCGGGGCGCTGCGACGGGGGTCGCGATGTGGCGGGCGAACACGTCGACGGTGGTGGCCACGACCGCTGGACGCGACGGTCGCTGTCGCACGGGCGCGCGACAATGGGATCGTTCCGCTCCGAAACGCCTTCGACGACGTAATCGCACGACCGCAGTCCCGTGACTCCGACGCCGTCCCAGCCAACCGCAAGGAGTTCCACCATGTCCGACCCCGGCACCACGCTCGCAGCCCGCATCGCCCGCCTCCACCGCCTCGCCGCGTTCGAAGCGCGCCTGTCCGACCCGGACGATCCGGCGTTCGAGAACGTCCCGGCGAGCTACGAAGACGGCGAGATGGTGCAGATGCCGTGGTGGGACGCCCGGCCGGTCGGTATGGAGTTGCTGCGCTCGTTGCGCGAGGACGGTTGGCTACGACCGTTCAACTGGATCGCCTGGAGCTCCACACCGCGAGGCTCGAAACTTCTCGGGTCGCTCGACGGTCTCGACGACGCGAACGAGGAGGAGCTGGTCCGGATCCTCACCACGCTCGTCCGACAGGACCGCTTCTTCGACGGAGCGTTGGCGTCGGCGATCCAGGGCGGCTACGTGCCGCACGTGTGCCGGCGGGCGGGCGAACTGGCGGACGCGTTGGAGGGGGAGGCGGTCCCGTCGTGAGGGACGTGCGACGCACGGATTCCGCCTAGAGGGCGAACCGCTCCAGGAGCGTCCCCACCAGGCGCGCGACGTCGTCCCGCGTCTCGAGGCGTAGGCCCGAACGCTCCAGGAACGGTCCGAACGCCGCGCGCATCAGTCTCGCGTCGGTCGGCGTCGTGTCGTAGCCCTCCCACGGACCCTCCAGGACCCTGTCGGCCACGTCCCGGATCAGGGCCTCGACCACGTCGGCGAGGGCCGCCATCTTTCCGTACGCCAACCGGTCGGGCGTGTCGGTGGAGCGGTGATAGTGCCGCCAACGGCCGCAGGTGAAGAACAGGTACGGAATCCGCGCCAGGCGGAACGCGTGATGGTCCGACAGGTCGCCCACGTACGCGTTGAGCGCCGTCACCAGGCGCGTTCCCGCAACCTCGGGCAGGCTGGCGATCGCACGCTCCAGGTCCGGATCGCTCTCCATGCCGGTCACGAAGGTCAGGTCGGAGGTGCCGGGTTCCTCGAGCTCGTGGCCGACCAGGTCGAGAATCATCGCGGCGTGCACCGGACCCGCCATCTGGTCGTGCAGGAAGCGGGTCGAGCCCATCGCCGCCGAGTGGAAGTACGGCGGTTCCTCGGCGTCGAACAGGGCGACCACCACGTCCCGCGCCGCCGGATCGGCCCGCAGGCGCGCCCCGACCTCCAGCGCGATCGCGACGGCGGCGGCGTTGTCGTCCGCTCCGGGCCAGTCGCCCGCCGTGTCGTAGTGCGCGCCGAGCACGATCGGCGTAACGCCGCGATCGCGTCCCGGCGCGACGGCCGCCAGGTTCACGAACCGTGCGCGTGCGACCTCGTACGGCAGGGCGTACGTCTCGCCGTAGGGATCGAGGCCCGAGGCTTCGAGCCGCTTGTTCAGCCACGCCACGGCGGCGGCGTGCCCGGTCGTGCCGACGCGGCGACCCTCGGGCCGCGCGAGGGCGTGGACGTCGGCTCGGAGGCGGGCCTCCGTGGTGTTCGGGTCGGAGCGTGGATGCACCATTCGGTCCTCTCGAAGGCGCTGGGTTCGCGCCTCGGCCGCGCCCTCCCGCGGCGAATCGCTGTTCGGGCGTGTTCGATTCGGACCGTACCGAATCGGCGCCTCCTTGATTCTTGGTCCCGGCACGGCACATGCGCTGTACGGTGCCTGCAACGACCCGGCGCAGCTACGGATGTTCGGCGGATTCGCCGGTGCGTCCCCTTGCGCTCGGATCCACGCGTCCCCTACACTCGCGACACTCGGTGCATCATCGTGCATCGTCATGCATTCCGCCAAGCTGCTCCCTCTCCGACGCCCGAGAATCCCTTTGGAGGTGGTGTTGTCATGGCACGAAGGCTCGTAGGGAAGGGAACGGCGCTGCTGGCGGTACTCCTGCTCGCGTCGACGGCCTTCGCACAAGGGATGTGCGAAACCGCGGCCCAAGACTGGGAGGACCGCTTCAACGCCGGCGACGCGGCCGGCGTCGCGGCCCTTTACACCGACGACGGCATGCTCCGCCACGCGAACGGCGTCGTGGACTGGGGCAGCGAGGAGCTCCTGGCCTTCGCTCAGGATTCGGTCGAAGCGGGCTTCACCATCGAAGTGACGGAGGACTCGCTCGAACGCGTCGCCGAAGGGGCGATGGTCGGCCTCGGAACGTTCGTTTTGTTCGGTCCCGACGACGAACCGATCGTGGTCGGCGACTACATCGTGGTCTACGTGGTGCAAGACGGGACGTGCCTGTACCACCGGCACTTCTCCGCCGCCGACCCGCCCGAGGAGATGTAGGCCCGGCTCCGCCCCCCACGCCGGACGGGCGAGTCCATCGAGGCCGCTCAGGGCCACGTTCCACGGCCTACCGCGCCATCGGGCACGACGCCGGTGGCCGACTCGCCGTCCGGCAGTTTCCGTCCGGACTCGGACTCCGAGCCTGGACGTACGCCGAACCGAGTACCCTACAACGGAGCGTCGTGCGAGTTGTTCGACGGTTTCGGCCGTACGAGCACTTGCGTCAGGTCCATGCGACCCCTATTCTTATGCAACTCGGTGCATTGTTGCGTATCCTTTTCCACTCCGACACGTCGCATCTTCCCACTGCCCGAGATTCCCCTCGAAGGTGGTGTTCTCATGGCACGAAGACTCGGTCGTTCGGGACTGGCGAGGTTCGCGTTCGTCCTCAGCATCGTTTGGTCCGGCGTTGCGCTGGCCCAAGCGAACTACGCAGACGCCCTCACCCGACTGAGCGCGGCTTGGGAGAACCTGTACATCGAAGGGGACGCACAGAGTGTCGGAGCGTTGTACACCGACGACGCCATCTACGTGACGTCGACGGGAACGATCGCCGAAGGGCGCGAACAGATCGCCGGCCTGGTGCATGGGCTCCGCGATGCCGGGTTCGCGACGATCGAGTTCGAGCGGCACAAGACCCGCGTCATGGGGGACGTGGCGTACGCGTTCGGCCACTGGGCCCTCATCCACACGGAGGGGATGGTGCTCGAGGGGTACTACACCAACGTGTACGTCCGAACGGACGATGGCTGGATGTTCGACCACACCGGCAGCTCCGCGATCGAACCCGAGGAGGAGTGACGGCGTTCGGTTGACGGCGCGCCCACCTCGAGATCCGAGGTGGGCGCTACGGCCCGAGCGCCGCGGCCGCGAGGGTCACGAGTCAGGAACGATGGTTCACGAGGATCGCGCGCAGGGCCTCCCTCGAAGGTTCGACGCGAACACCGTGGAGCCTGCTCCCGAAGTGCGCACCGAAGTGCCTTCGGTCTCCGGTGATCAAGAGGTCGGAGCGAGCCGCGACCGCCGCGGCGAGGATCGGTGCGTCCTTCGCAGCCACGACGCTCCGCGCCCATGCCGAGAGTCTGGCGTCGGCCTCGGCCACGACGGCGACCGACGTGAGCAACGAGTCGAAGTCCGCTTCGCGTTCGGGAGCTTTCAGAGCGATGTTCCGGAGCGCTTCGTCGGCCGCGAACCGAGACGTGTGCGCGCGGCAGAGCCCTCGTCGCGACGTTTCGACCAAGGCACGCGACACGCCGCTGGGCGTGATCGCGGCCGTGAAGAGTACGTTCGCATCCAAGAACGCGTGCACGTTCGCGTCGTCAGCCTTCGTCCGACGCGAAGCTCGCGTCCAGCTCCTGCTTCAAGTCCGGCGACATCGCGTCCTCGGCGAGGAACTCGGCGATGCGGGCATCGTCGTAGATCTCGAGCGGATACACCCCGGCGGGACGCAACACGATGGCGCCATCGTCGGTCGTTTCGACGGTCATCATCTGCTCGTCCGTGATCCCGATCTTCTTCAAAGAAGCCCGCGGGATCGACAGTTGTCCCTTCTTGCCGAGCTTCACGAGGTTCATGCCTCCATGGTACTCGAATTCCGGTCTTCCGGAATCCGGCACGTGACATCTCCAGCTTTGGGAACGGACGACGACCGGCCGTATCCCGCGTCGCTCCCCGTCGCATCCACCGTCCAAGCTGGCCGGTACGAACCTCCCGGTACCCCTAGGCACCCGCCGAACCCTCGGGGTTCGCCCGCCGTTCCCGCGGTACCGTGCTCGTACCCCGCTCCCACGCACCTCCGATCCGCCCCGTCGTCCCGTCCCGAAGGTCTGGAGTTCCGCATGCGCCGTACCCGCGTCGTCGCGTCCCGTCTCGCCCACCGCGTCGCCGTCCACCGCGCCGCGAACGACCGGGACCACGGCCTGCACGTCACCACTCTGGCCGGGCTGGCCGCCCGCCTGGCCGAGCCGTTCGTGCGCGTCGCGGACGCCGTCGACGTGCGGCGGGCGGTGGCGCAGGTACCAGAACGGACGCTCGGAGAGCTCGCCCGAATCGCGGAGCTGCCCGGCTTCGATCGCGCCGCGGCCGGCACCCTCCTTGCCGCCTGGGACGCTGGTCTGGACCTGAACGCCCGCGCGGACCGCGGAGGGCGCTGGCGCGAACTCGCCGACTTGGACGCGGCCGTGCGGGACGCCCTCCCCGCCGGTGCGCGGCCCCTGACCGAAATCACGGAGCGCGCGATCCGGAACGCCCGGCACGCACCCACCGTGACCGGACCGGTGCACCTGCACCGCGTCGACCACCTGCCCCCGGCCTTCCGTCCGCTTCTGCACGCGCTTTCGGATTACGTGTCCGTCCGCTGGGCCTCCTGGTCGCCCGAGCCGCCCCACGGCCCGCCGGACGGCGTCGCGCACGAACCGCCCGCGGTCCACGCGCCCGAGCTGGCCCGCGTCTCCTGCGCCGACCCGCGGCACGAAGCGGTCGAGGCGTTCCGCTGGGCCCGCCGGCTGCTGGCCGAACGGAACGTCCCCCCGAACGACGTCGCCATCGTCGCCGCCCACGTCGGTCCGTACGACGAGGCCGTGCTCTCTTTGGCCGAGGACGCCGACCTGCCGCTCCACGCCGCCGACGGCCGACCCGCCGTCGCCGGTCCCGACGGGCAAGCCGCCGCCGCTCTCGCCGACCTGATCCTGCGCGGCCTGAGCCGCGCGCGTGCGCTGCGGTTCGTACGCACCGCACGCCGGGCCGGCGCGCCCCGCGACCTGCGCGACCTACCGCACGATTGGGCGCGGCTCCTGCCCGACGAAGCGCCGCTCGCCACCCTGGACCGCTGGCGCCGCGCCCTCGAGGACGCGGGCGATGATCTCGACGACGCCCGCGCCACCCTGCGCGCGCTGGGCGAGGACGTCGCCCGCGGGACCGACCACGCCCGCGCGAGTGGCGAACGGTGGCTGAACGGCCGCGCCCGCCGGCTCTGGCGCCGCGCGCTGGACGAAGGTCCCGCCGCCGCGCTCGACGCTTCGCTCGAACGGATCCGCGTGCCCGACCGGCTCGATCCGGCCGGCGCGATCGTGTGGGCCTCCGCCGCCGACCTGGCCGCCGCGCCCCGCCCGTACGTGCGGATGCTGGGCCTG
>SLSQ01000142.1 GCA_007130355.1 Trueperaceae bacterium | reverse complement strand
GTTCGCGTCGGCGGTGGTGAACGTCTCGGTCTTGCGGACCGGGACGGTGGTGTTCCGGTCGATCAGGGTGGTGAACACGCCGCCCTTGGTCTCGACCCCGAGACTGAGCGGGGTGACGTCGAGCAGGACGATGTCGTCGACGTCGCCCTTGAGGACTCCGGCCTGCACCGCGGCACCGAGCGCGACCACCTCGTCGGGGTTGACCGACTGGTTCGGCGCCTTGCCGAGGAGTTCCTGCACCAGCTTCTTGACCGCCGGCACGCGGGTCGAGCCGCCGACCAGGATGACCTCGTCGATCTTGCTCTTGTCGATCTTGGCGTCGGACAGGGCGCTCTCGACCGGGCCGCGGATCCGCTTCAGCAGCGGCGCGATCAGGTCCTCGAAGGTGCTGCGGGTCAGCTTCTTCTCGAGGTAGAGCGGCGCGTTGCTGCTCGGGTCCATGGCGATGAACGGCAGGCTGATGGTGGTCTCGGGCAGGCCGGAGAGCTCGATCTTCGCCTTCTCGGCCGCCTCGATCATCCGCTGGAGCGCCTGCTTGTCCTTCTTGAGGTCGACGCCGTACTCCTTCTTGAAGTCTTCGGCAAGCCAGTCGACGACGGCGTAGTCGAAGTCGCTGCCGCCGAGGTGCGTGTCGCCGTGGGTGCTGCGGACCTCGAACACGCCGTCGCCCACCTCGAGCACGCTGACGTCGAAGGTGCCGCCGCCCAGGTCGAAGACGAGGACCGTCTCGTTGCCCTTCTTCTCGAGCCCGTAGGCGAGGGCGGCGGCGGTCGGCTCGTTGACGATGCGCAGCACCTCGAGCCCGGCGATCTTGCCGGCGTTCTGGGTCGCCTCGCGCTGGGAGTTGTTGAAGTAGGCGGGCACGGTGATGACCGCTTCGGTGATCTTCTCGCCGGTCTGTTCCGAGGCATCGTTGACCAGCTTGCGCAGCACCATCGCCGAGATCTCCTCCGGCGAGTAGTGGGTGTCGTGCACGACGAAGCGCACGCCGCCGTCGTCGGCGCGGACCACCTCGTACGGGGCGCGCTCGACCTCTTCCTTGACCTCGTCCCAGGTGCGGCCCATGAAGCGCTTGACCTCGAAGAGGGTGCCCTTCGCGTTCAGGACCGACTGGCGCTTGGCGACCTGGCCGACGAGGCGCTGGTCGTCCTTGAAGGCGACGACGGAAGGGGTGGTGCGGTTGCCTTCGCTGTTGACGAGGACGGTCGGTTCGCCGCCCTCCATGACCGCGATGACGCTGTTGGTGGTTCCAAGATCGATGCCGACGGCTTTGCCCATGTTCGGGGCCTCCATTCGCGTGTTCGGGATTCGGCGCACGCGCGCCCGCGCCGCCCGGTGACGTGCGTGTGGGCGTGCGTGTGGGCGTGCGGGCGCACGACGCTCACTACCGGGAAGCATAGCAGCGGGCCACGCATGTGTCAACAGATATGAGCGCATCACGCTCAAGTTTGGTAGGCGACCTTTGCGAATGGCGTCCTGCACGGAGTCCGAGCGCGCCGGACGCCCCCGGCGCGGTACGGTCTCCCCACGGCCCGCCGTCGCGCGACCGTCCGGAAGGAGAACCCGTGCTCTACCTGGTGCTCGCTCACGACCACGACGACGACGAAGCCCCCGCCCGCCGCGCCGCGGTCCGCGAGGCCCACCTCGAAGCGGTCCGGCCGCTCGCCGAACGCGGCGTGGTGCAGGTCGGCGGCGCGCTGCTCGACGACGCGGGCGTCATGCGCGGCTCGATGATGCTCGTCGAAGCCGACTCCGAGGCCGAGGTCCGCGACCTAGTGTGGAACGACGTCTACGTGCGCGAACGCGTCTGGGACGTCGACGCCATCACCATCCGACCGTTCGCCCGCGCCGTCTAGGGCGCGGCGCCGCCTAGGGCGCGGAACCGTCCTCGCCGGCCCCCGCGCCACCGACCCCCGCGCCACCGACTGCCGCCGCATCTTCCGAGGCGTCGTCCGCCGCGTCCTCCGCCGCCATCGACGCCGCCCGCCGCCGGCGCAGCCACAGCGAAGCCGACACGCCCACCGCCGCCAGGGCCGCGCTGATCGCCAGCAGGTCCCAGCGCAGGCGCAGACCCTCCGGCGTGAACGCCCCCTCCATCGAGGCGCCGGCCAAGGTCATGGCGATCATCCCGGGCAGGCTGCCGAGCACCGTCGCCGCCGCGAACGGCAGCACCGGGGCGCGGCCGGCGCCGGCCGCAACGTTCACGGCGTCGCCCGGCATCGCCAGCGCCCGCGCCACCAGCACCGATTCGAAGGTGGAACGTCGCATGCGGCGGGCCCACGCCTCGAGGGCGCCCTCGTCGACCGCGCCCTTCGGCGGACGCGCTCGCTGCGGCCAGTTCCGGCGCGCTCCCGCGAACCGCGCCAATCCGTAGGTCGCCAACGACGACCCGAGCGCCCCGGCCACCGCCACCGCCGAACCGAGCCACGGACCCAGCGCGAACCCGGCGAAGACGGTCAGGATCGACATCGGCAGCAGCAGGACCGAGCGCGCCAGGTACACGCCCGCCAGGATGGCGAGGCGCCACGGCCCCTCGGTCGCGGCCTGCACCGCGCCCACCGTCAGATCGGCCGGCGACCAGCCCTGGATCAGCACCACGCCCCAGAACGCGACCAGGATCAGGCCCCACGCCACCGCCGCGTACCGGACGTCGCCCATGAGCGGAAGCGTAGCAGGCTACGGGGGATTCGCTCGCAGGCGCGCCCCGCCGGTCGGACACGATACGTGACCGATTCGATCAGCCATCTAGCGTGGGGGGTCGTCCGTCGGGACCGCAGCGCCACGGCCCGCCCCGACGACGCCGCACGCCCGCGCCCTGGAGGGATCCCGCATGGACCACGCCGCCCACCCCGCCCGCCTTCGTCTCGCCGCGCTCCTCGCGGCCGTCCTCCTGGCCCTGCCCGGCTTCGCCCTCGCTCAGAGCCGCGCCACCGTGCTGAGCCCGCAGGAACCGGCAACCCTGATGCCGCACTTCGACCTGCTCACCCTCACGCACGAGGTGCAGCACCTGATCTTCGACTGCCTCTTCGTGGTCGGCCCCGACGGCGACTACCTGCCGCAACTCGCGACCGAAGTCCCCACCCTCGCGAACGGCGGGGTGAGCGAGGACGGATCGACGTACACGATCCGCCTGCGCGACGACGTCCAGTGGCACGACGGCGAGCCGCTCACCAGCGAGGACGTGCGCTTCACCTGGCAGGTGATCACCGACGAAGAGCTGCCGATCCCGAGCCGCGCCGTCTGGGAGCAGGTCGAATCGGTCGAGACCCCCGATGACCGCACCGCCGTGATCCGGTTCGCCGACACGAACGTGAACTTCCTCGGCCGCGCCGCCTCCGACGCCTGCTTCGTGCTGCCGTCGCACCTGCTGGCCGGCGCGGACCTGAACGACCACGGCTTCCACCGCGCCCCGGTCGGCACCGGCCCCTACACCCTGGAACAGTGGAGCGCCGGCGCCTTCGCCCGCCTCGAGGCGAACGACGCCTACTTCGACGGCGCGCCGTCGATCGACGAGATCGTCGTCCAGTTCACCGGCGGCAGCCAGGCCACCCGCACCGCGCTTCAGCGCGGCGAAGCGGAGCTGGCGCTGCACCTCGGTCAGGCCGACCTGCGCTTCGCGCAAGGCCTCGCCGGCTACGAGGTGCGGCAAGGACCGGCGCACGCCTGGTGGCAGTTCTGGATCGACAACGACGACCCGCTCCTCTCCGACGTGCGCGTGCGGCGCGCGCTGGCGCACGGCCTGGACCGCGAGCTGATCACCGAGACCGTCATGGGCGGCGTGGTCGAACCCCAGCACGCGATGCTGCCCGAGAGTCACTGGGCCCACGATGATGACGTCCGCACCTACCCGTACGACGTCGACGCGGCCGCCGCCCTGCTCGACGAAGCCGGCTGGGACACGGTCGGAAGCGACGGCGTGCGCACCCGTGACGGAGAACGCCTGACGCTCGAGATCCTCAACATCGCCGGCGAGGTCGAACGCCGCCAGGTGATCCAGATCGCCCAAGACCTGTGGAGCGACCTCGGCATCGACGCCTCGATCCGCGAGATCGACGGCGCCGGCTTCCCCAGCACCATGGCGGCCGGCGACTACCAGCTGGCGTACGGCTGGTTCGGCGAGAACCAGGAACCGGTGTTCAACCTCTGGCTCGGCACGAACTGGCAGAACTTCGGCGACGAGTCGGCCCTCGACCTGCTGCGCGGCGTGTCCTCGACCGTCGACCGCGAGGCACGCGCCGCGGCGATCCGCGAGTTCCAGCGGATCGTGGCCGAGGAGGCGGTCATGCTGCCCCTCGCGCCGCGCCCGCTGCTGAACGTCGCCTCCGACCACCTGGACGGCTACGCCCCCACCCTGTCGGGCAGCCTCTGGAACGCCTACGCGTGGACCCTGCGCTGAGACGACCGACCGCCCCGGGGCACGGCCCCGGGGCTACCATGACCGGGTGCTGAGCTACGCCGTACGCAGGACGCTGGGCGCCGTGCCCCGCGTCCTGCTCGTCTCGGTCCTGCTGTTCCTGCTGCTGCGGCTGCCCGCCGGCGGGCCGGCCGACGTGTTCGCGTCCGACCCGACCGCCTCGCCCGAAGCGATCGCCCGGATCGAGGCGCTGTGGGGCCTCGACCGACCGCTCCACGAGCAGTACCTGACCTGGCTCGGCAACCTCGCCCGCGGCGACTGGGGTACCTCGTTCAGCGAACGCCGCCCCGCCCGCGAGGTGGTGCTGGAGCGGCTCGGGAACACCCTATGGCTGACCGGCGGGGCGCTCGCCGTCGGCCTCATCGCCGGCGTGGCGCTGGGCGTCGCGACCGCCCTCTCCCGCTCGCGCGCCGCGCGCGCCGCGCTGCAGCTGCTGTCGGTGGTCGGGATGAGCGTCCCCACCTTCTGGAGCGGCACGCTGGTGCTGCTGTACTTTGGGGTGCACCTGAACTGGATCCCGTCCGGCGGCATGGGCCGGGTGGGCGAGGCCTTCTCGCTGCCCGACCTGGCGCACCACCTGATCGCGCCCGCGATCGTGCTGGGCAGCGTCTACGTGGCGCAGTGGTCCCGCTTCGTGCACGCCGGGCTCGAAGAGGCGCTGCGCGAGGACTACGTCCGCACCGCCCGCGCCAAGGGCGTCCGCCGCCTTCCCCGCCTCTTCAGGCACGCCTTCCCGAACGCCGCCATTCCGCTGGTCACCGTCCTCGGGCTCGAACTGCCGCGCCTCGTCTCCGGCGCGATGGTGACCGAGGTGGTGTTCAGCTGGCCCGGTCTGGGTCGCCTGCTGACGACCTCGCTGCTGGGCCGCGACTACCCGGTGGTGATGGCCGCCCTGATGCTGCTGGTCGCCTTGGTGATCGTGGCGAACCTGCTCACCGACCTCGCCTACGGACTGCTGGACCCCCGCGTCCGGTACGGCTGACCTCGGTGCGCTGGCGCCTGTTCCTCCGCGATCCGCTGGCCGTGACCGGCCTGGCGATCCTGCTCGCGATGGGCGTGTCCGCGTTGGCCGCGCCGTGGCTCTCGCCCCACCCGCCCAACGCCACCTCCCCGCGCGACATGCTGCAGCCGCCCAGCGCCGCGCACCCGCTGGGGACCGACGACCTGGGACGCGACGTGCTCTCGCGCCTGCTGCACGCCGGCCGCGTCTCGCTCGGGCTGGCGCTGGCGGTGGCGGCCGGGTCGGTCGCGCTCGGCTCG
>SLSQ01000037.1 GCA_007130355.1 Trueperaceae bacterium | reverse complement strand
GCGCCGGCCGCCGAGGCGCCCAGCGCCGGCGCGAAGCCGTCCGAGCCCGCGCCGGCCCCCGCGCCCAAGGGGATCGAGGTGACCGCGCCGATCGTCGGCACCTTCTACGCTTCGCCCTCCCCGGACGCCGAGCCGTACGTCAAGGTCGGCGACCGCGTGAAGGCGGGCACCGTCCTCTGCATCATCGAAGCGATGAAGCTGATGAACGAGATCGAGGCCGAGACGGCCGGCACGGTCGCCGAGGTGCTGGTCCGCAACGAAGAACCGGTCGAGTACGGCCAGGTCCTCTTCCGGATCGATCCGGACTGAAGCCGGTGTTCAAGAAGATCCTGATCGCCAACCGCGGCGAGATCGCGTTGCGGGTCCTGCGCGCCGCTCGTGAGCTCGGCGTGCGGACCGTCGCGGCGTACTCCGAGATCGACGAGTCCAGCCTTCCGGTCCTGCTGGCCGACGAGGCGGTCTGCATCGGACCGGCGGCGGCGCGCGGCTCCTACCTGAACGTCCGCAACCTCCTCTCCGCCGCGCTCGTGACCGGCTGCGAGGCGATCCATCCGGGGTACGGGTTCCTGAGCGAGAACGCCGAGTTCGCGCAGAAGTGCGAGGAGCACAACCTGGTGTTCATCGGTCCGCGGCCCGACACGATCCGCAGGATCGGCGACAAGGCCAGCGCCCGCGCCCTCGCCCTCGAAGCGGGCGTGCCGCTCACCCCCGGGTCCGGCGCCCTCTCCGACCTCGACGCCGCACGTGCCTACGCCGACGAGATCGGCTACCCGGTGATCCTCAAGGCGTCGGCCGGCGGGGGCGGCCGGGGCATGCGGGTGGTGCAGAGCCCGACCGACCTCGAGCGTCAGTTCGTCGCCGCCAGCGAGGAGGCGCGCGGCGCCTTCGGAAATCCCGAGATGTACCTCGAGAAGTACCTCGAGGAACCGAAGCACGTCGAGATCCAGGTGTTCGGGGACGGCGACGGCAACGTCGTGCACTTCTTCGACCGCGACTGCTCGATCCAGCGCCGCTACCAGAAGGTCCTCGAAGAGGCGCCGAGCATCCTCGACCCGGAGCTGCGGACGCGGATCGCCGATGCGGCGGTCGCCCTCGCCCGGCACATCCGCTACCGGGGAGCGGGCACGGTCGAGTTCCTGGTCGACAAGAACGGCGAACCGTACTTCAGCGAAATGAACACCCGCATCCAGGTCGAGCACCCCGCCACCGAAATGATCACCCGCTTCGACCTGGTCCAGGAGCAGTTCCGGATCGCGGCCGGCGCCCCGCTCTCGGTGGCGCAGGAGGACGTCCGCGTCGAGGGGCACGCGATCGAGGTGCGGGTCAACGCCGAGGACCCCGACCGCGGCTTCCGTCCGTCGGCCGGCACCGTCACCGACGTCCACTGGCCGGGTGGACCGGGCATCCGGGTCGACTCGCACGTCTACGCCGGGTACCGCATCCCGCCCACCTACGACAGCCTCATCGCCAAGATCCTGGCCTGGGCGCCCACCCGCGAAGAGGCGATCGCTCGGATGGAACGAGCGTTGCGCGAGACGGTGATCGAAGGGGTCGCGACCACGATCCCGTTCCACCTGCGCGTCCTGGACAACGCCTTCTACCGGCGAGGCGCGGTCTACACGAACTTCATCGCTCGCCGCATGACCTGAAGGAGGTCGAGATGGCTCACGACGACGCCCGACTCCGGACCTCGGCGCCCGAGCTCGGCTCCGACGTCCTGTTCGGCATCGCGCAGCTCGCGCTCGAAAAGATCGACGGGGTGCGGCCGCTCGCTCCCGCGCCCCGCGTCGGCGAGTTCCTGACCGGCCGGCGCGCCAAAGGGATCCGCATCGACCGGGACGGCGAGCGGGTCGACGTCTCCCTGAACTTGACGGTCCGCTACGGGCTCGAGATCCCCGAGGTCGCCGAGCGGGCGCGCAAGGCGGTACGGGAGGCGATCGGTTCGATGACCGGACTCCAGGTGCGCTCGGTCCGCATCCGCGTCGTCGGCGTCGACGTGCACGATCCCGAGGCGACGCCGGACCGTGGCTAGGCGCCGCGCCCGCGAACTCGCCTTCCGCGCCCTGTTCCAGGCCGATCGTGGCGGAAACGACCTGGATGCCGTCTGGCGGCAGATCCGTGCCGACCTGGTCGAGGAGGCCCGCGACGACGGCGAGGAGGCGTACGACGACGCCCTCGACGCCGACGCCATCGCCTTCGCCGACCGGCTGGTGCGCGCCTACCGCGACCATCGCGAAGAGATCGACGGCGAGCTCGAAGCGTTGATCGAGGGCTGGAGCTTCCAGCAGATGGCGCAGACCGACCTGAACGTGCTCCGTCTCGCCGTCGCCGAGATGCTGCACGAGCCGGACGTGCCGCCCCGCGTCACGCTCGAGATGGCGGTCCGGCTCGCCAAGCGGTTCGGGGGCGAGGAGTCCGGACGGTTCGTGAACGGCGTGCTCGGGTCGCTCTACCGCCGGCGCCACCCGAGCACCGCGGAGTCGACCCCGTGAGCGCCCGCATCCTGAGCGGCCGCACCGTCGCGAACGCGCTCGTCGACGAGCTGCGCGCCGAGGTCGAGCGTCTTCCGGTCGCGCCCCGGCTGGTGTTCGTCCGCGCCAGCGACGACCCCGCCAGCGCGTCGTACGTGCGCTCGAAGGCGCGTCTCGCGTCGAAGGCCGGCGTCCGCAACGAGACCCGGCACCTGCCCGAATCGGTGCGGCAGGAGGAGCTGATCGCCGTCGTCGAGGAACTGAACGCCGACGACGACGTCGACGGCATCCTGGTGCAACTCCCGCTGCACGCCCACCTCGATCCCGAGCCGGTGCTGACGGCGGTCCTCCCCGCGAAGGACGTCGACGGTCTGCACCCGGTGAACGTCGGCCGCCTCTGGACCGACCGGCCCGGGCCGGTCCCGGCCACGCCGGCCGGACTGCTGCGGATCTGCGACCACTACGAGGTGCCGCTCGAGGGCAAGGAGGTCGTGATCGTGGGTCGCAGCGCGCTGGTCGGCAAGCCGGCCGCGGCGCTGTTCCTGCGCCGCCACGCGACCGTCACCGTGGCGCACTCGCGCACTCGGGACCTGAAGGCGCACCTGCGGCGGGCCGACCTGATCGTGGCGGCGGCCGGCCGGCCGGGCATGATCGGGCCGGACGCGGTCGCGCCGGGCGCGGTGGTGCTCGACGTCGGCCAGGCGCCGGTCGACGGCGTGTTGCGCGGCGACGTCGACCCCGCCGTGGCCGACGTCGCCGCGGCGTTGACGCCGACGCCGGGCGGGACCGGTCCGATGACGGTCGCGATGGTCGTCGCGAACACCGTCGCCGCCGCACGCGCACGAAGGGGAGACGGTGGGGGACCTGCTCGCTAACGGCCCGCTGCTCGTCGCGGTGGCCGCCACCGCCATCGCGCAATTGATCAAGATTCTGATCGTTGCGGCCACCGAACGGCGCTTCGCGCCGGAACGGCTGCTCGAGACCGGCGGAATGCCGTCGTCGCACTCGGCCGCCGTCACCGCCCTCGCGATCGCGCTCGGGATCGAGCACGGATGGGACTCGCCCTGGTTCGCCGTCGCCGCCGTCTTCGGCGGAATCGTCATGTACGACGCGACCGGCATCCGTCGTGCCGCCGGCATGCAGGCGCAGATGATCAACGACCTGGTCGAGGAGCTGGCACACCTGTTCGACGTCGGGTTCCGGCCGCAGGCGCTCAAGACCCTGCTCGGGCATACCTACCCGCAGGTGCTGGCCGGGGCGCTGCTCGGCGTCGCCACCGCCACGGCGTTCGCGTTCTGAACCGTCCGCACGCCCTGGCGCGCTCCGGGTTCGGCCGCGGTCTCGTGGGCCGCGTCGGCCCACGAGGGAACGACGAACCGAACGTCGGCGGCCGGCCGGGCGCGGCAGGCGACCGCGATCCGCACCGATCGAGCGCCCGCCCCACATAGCGCCGCGGCGCACGCCGCCGTCGTCGCGCCGGTGGTGAGCACGTCGTCGATCAACAGGACCGGGACCGGCGGGACCGGAGCGCTGCGGAAGGCGCCGTCGACGTTCGCCTGGCGCGCACGCCCTTCGAGCCGCGCCTGTCGCCGGGTGGGGCGCAGGCGGCGCAGCGACGGCCGGAACGGGACGCCCAGCTCCGTCGCTACGCGGCGTCCGAGGACCTCGGCCTGATCGAAGCCCCGCCGCAGACGTCGTGCCGGGTGGAGGGGGACGTGCGCGACCCGCGCGACCGGCCACCGTTCGGCGCGGACCCGCTCCGCCACGGCGTGTCCGAGCGGGCGCGCCACGTCGCGCCGCCCGCCGTACTTGAGCGCGCGCACGGCACGGCGGTACGGGCCGTCGTACGGACCGCACCAGGCGACCGCGACGGCGCACGGACCGGAGGACGTCTCGGCACCGCCGGTCGCGGGGTCGGCGAACCGTGTGCGGCAGGGACCGCAGGCGCCGTGGGGACCCGCCGCCCGGCGCCCGCAGGCGGCGCAGGGGACGAGGCTTCCGAGCAGCGCTCGGATCATGAGGAACGGGGGCGCGGCCACGTCCCCCAGCATGCCCGCCGCGCGTCGGGAGCACGGTCGGAGGTGCGAGCGGGACCCAGGGACCCTCGGCCGAGCTACCGGTCGCGGGTGGCGAGCGTCTCGACGAGGGCGACGATCGCGTCGGCCGCCTCGCGGTTCGGCGCGTCGGCGAGCGCCTGGCGCAGGCCGGCGAGGCCGTCCCGTGCGTCTCGCTCGGCGATCCGTTGCGCCTCCTGCACCGCGCCGCACCGTTCGAGCAGCGCGAGCGCCTCGGCCACGTCCGACGCGAGGATCTCGGCGCGGGGTCGCCCGAGGAGCGAGCGCAGGCGTTCGGCGTCCCGGTCGGCGAGGCGTTCGAAGGCGATCGCGAGGACCAGCGTTCGCTTGCCTTCGTACAGGTCGCCGGCGAACTCCTTGCCGTAGCCCCCCTCCGGATCGGGCGTCAGGTTCAGGACGTCGTCGCGGATCTGGAACGCCCGACCGAGGACGCGTCCGGCCGCCGTCAGTTGCGGGTGCGGCGTCCGTCCCGCCACGTACGCGCCCAACCGGAGCGGAGCGACCACCGTGTAGGTCGCGGTCTTCCGCTCGACCATTCCGAGGTACGCCTCCCGGTCGACGGCGAACCGACCGTCCGCCACCCAGGTCAGATCGAGGTGCTGGCCCTCCGCGGTGGTCCGGATGGTGGCGAGGAACTCGCGCAGCACCGCGTCGCGCCAGTCGGCCCGGATCCCGATCAGCAGGTCCCACATCGCCACGTGCATCGCGTCCCCGACGTTGATCGCGATCGCCGGCCCGACGGTGCGGTGCAACGCCGGAGCGCCGCGCCGTTCGTCGCTGTCGTCCTCGACGTCGTCGTGCACCAGCACCCAGTTCTGGAACAGTTCGAGGGCGGCGGCGACCGGGAGCGCCTCCTCGGCGCTTCCGCCGTGCGCGACGGCCGACGCCAGCGCCAACCGACCGCGCAGCCCCTTGCCCTCCCGCCTCGGGTAGTCGTGCTGGAGCGCCACGAACCGGTCGAGGTCGGGCTCGTCGCGGCGATCGCCGCGCACCAGTACCGTCAGGATCGCGTCGCGGATCCGATCCTGCCAGGCGGGATCGAGGGGCGGGGTCGTGGCCGCCGTCACGCCTGCACCACCGTCGTGACGCCGCCGCCGCTGCCCGGCGCGCGGCGTCGGGGCCGCGGACGCGCGCCGCTCAGAAGATCAGGGTGGTGACGATCCACG
>SLSQ01000326.1 GCA_007130355.1 Trueperaceae bacterium | reverse complement strand
GACGGGCAGCCGGTGGACGCGGGCCGCGAAGCGGGCGGCCGAGGTGGCGGCGTCGCCGATCGCGACCGCCTCCACCTCGGTTCCGAGCGCCTCGGCAAGCGTGCGCGCCGCCGCGACCGCCTGCAGCGAAGCCCGGCTCGGCGCGCCCTCGGTCACCTCGAAGAAGGCCAGGACCGGCGCGTTCACTTGCCCGCCTCCCGGAGCAGCTCCGCGATGGCGCGGGCGCCCTCGGTCGCGTCCCCGTCGACGATCCGTCGGCGCCGGTCGCGCTGCTCGACGGTGCGGCCCAGCACTCGGGTCGGTGCCGACGTCTTGGGCGCCGGTTCGCTGCGGAGCTCCTTGCGCTTCGACTTCATGATGTTCGGCAGCGTCGGATAGCGCGGGTCGTTGAGGCCCTGCTGGGTGGTGACGACCGCCGGGAGCGGCGCGGTCGCCACCTCGCTGCCGACGTCGGCGTCGTGCACGCAGCGGATCCGGTCCCCCTCGACGGTCAGTTCCGTCGTCCAGTCGACGACCGGCCAGCCGAGCGCCTCGGCGAGCGCCGGTCCCAGCGCGGCGCTGTCCCAGTCGGCCTGCTTGCCGCCCACCAGCACCAGGTCGGCCTCCTCCTCGCGCACCACCTCGGCGGCGAGCCGCGCGGTGGTCAGCGGGTCGAGGGACCCCTCGTGCACGAGCAGGCGCGCCCGATCGGCACCCATCGCGAGCGCGGTGCGCAGCGCCTCGTCGCTCGCCTCCGGACCGACGGCGAGCGCCACGACCTCGGCGTCGTGGCCCCCCTCGCGGATCCTCAGGGCCTCCTCGACCCCGTACTCGTCCATGCCGTCGAGCACCTGGGCGGCGCCGCTGACGACCACCTCGTCCCCCTCGACGCGCACGCGCGCTTCGGCGTCAGGGACGCGGCGGATCACGGTCACGATCTTCATTCGACTCCTCCTTCGGCGGGGCCCGGCCCGTCGAGCTCGCCCCGTTCGAGATCGCGGACCAGCTGCCGGGCCACGACGACCTTCTGAATCTCGCTGGTGCCTTCGTAGATGCGCGTCACGCGGGCGTCGCGAACGTACCGTTCGACCGGGTGGTCACGCGTGTACCCCGCCCCGCCCAGGATCTGGAGGGCGGCGTCGGTGACGAACCCGGCCGTCTCGCTCGCGTGCAGCTTGGCCATCGACGCCTCCTTGGTGACGCGGAAGCCGCGGTCCATCGCCCAGGCGGCGCGGCGCGTGAGCAGGCGCGCGGCGTCGATCCGGGTCGCCATCTCGGCGAGCGGGAACGACACGCCCTGGAACTCCCGGATGCGGCGACCGAAGGCGCGCCGTTCGTCGGCGTAGCGGAGCGCGTGGTGGAAGGCGGCGCGCGCGATGCCGACCGACTGCGCGGCGATGCCGATGCGGCCGCCGTCGAGCGACGCCATCGCCGCCACGAACCCTTCGCCGGTCCGCCCGAGCCGGTCGGCGTCGTCCACCGGAACGTCGTCCAGGTTCACGGTGGTGGTCACGGCGGCGTGCTGTCCGAGCTTCCGTTCCGGCGCACCGAACGAGAGGCCGTCCGACCCCGCCGGGACCAGGAACGCCGTGACCCCGCGGGCGCCGGCGTCCGGTTCGGTGACGGCGAGGACCAGGTACAGGTCCGCTTCGCCGCCGCCCGTCACCCACGCCTTGGTGCCGCGCAACCGCCAGCCGTCGCCGTCCCGCACGGCGCGCGTGCGGAGCGCGGCGGCGTCCGACCCGGCGTGCGGTTCGGAGAGACAGAACGCTCCGAAGGCGCGCCCGCTCGCGAGCGGCGGGAGGTACGCCTCCTTCTGCGCTTCGCTGCCGTGGTCGAGCAGCATCTTCTGGGGCAGGCCGTTCGTCACCGCCATGAGGGTGGCGAGCGAGGCGTCGGCGGCGGCGATCTCCTCGAGGAAGACGACGTACGCCGCCATGTCGAGACCGGCGCCGCCGTACCGCTCCGGCGTCGTCACGCCCAGCAGTCCGAGCGCCCCCATCTCGGCCAACGTGGCGCGCGGGAAGGTGCCCTCCTCGTCGCGGCGGGCGGCGTGGGGCGCGATCTCGGCGCGGGCGAAGGCGCGGACATGGCGGCGCGCCTCCCGCAGATCTTCGGGCAGGTCGAACGTCACGGCCTCGCCGCCGGTCGGGACATGGCGGCAGGGTACCAAGGGTCGGGGCGCGGGCCGCGGCGCGGCGGGACGTGGTCCGGTACCGTGCGGCATGACCGCGCACGAGCTGCTCCATCGACTGCCCGAGCTCGCACGTCCGGAGGCGCTCGACGGCGTCGACGCCACCGTGCAGGCCGATCTCGATCCGCCCCTCCACCTCACGATCCGGGACGGCGCCGTCACGACGCACGACGGCCCGGCCGACGCTCCGAACGTGACGATCCGCGTCTCGGGCGACGACCTGCTCGCGCTGTTCCGGGGCGAACTGAACCCCGCCGCAGCGCTGTTCAGCGGCCGCGTGCGGGTCCTCGGCGACGTCCGGCTGGCGCAGCGCTTGGTGGGCGCGATCGATCGCGAGCGGCTCGCGGAGGTGGACCGGGGCTGACCCGGACCGGGCTACGCCGGGTCGGCGGACCGCTCCCGGTCGAACGCCCGGCGGAACCGGTCGGCCAGGTCGGGCCGGTCCTCCAGATCGCCGTTCGCACGTTCGATGCGTACGCGCAGGCGGGGGGCGCCGACCACGTCGCCGCGGCGCGCCAGGTGCCGAGCGAGCGTCACGACCGCCCCGTCCGCGTCGTGCGCGGGCGGCATCGTCTCTTCGCGGGTCCGGGCGCCGGCGGGGTCCTCGAGCACGGCGAGCACGGCCAGCCGTCCGCCCCTTCGGCGTACGAACAGCTGTTCCACTTCGAGGCCCGTGCGCACGCCACCTGCCTCAGCGGTCGTCCGCGAGCGTCTCGGCTTCGAGCCCGAACGCTGCGTGCACCGAGCGCAGCGCCGCGTCCGCCTGGGCGGCGGGCAGCACGACGGAGATGCGCACCTCGCTGGTGGCGATCATCTCGATGTTCGCGCCGGCGGCCGCGACCGCGTCGAACATGGTCCCGGCCACGCCGGGCGTCGAACCGATCGCGATCCCGACGATCGAGAGCTTGGCGACGTCGTGGCTCCCTTCGGCGCGACCGCCGACCGCTTCGAGCACCGGCGCGACCGCTTCGAGCGCTTCGTCCAGACGATCGTCCGCCACGGTGAACGCCATCTGCTGGCGGCTGGCCCCCTCGCCGGGCACGCCCTGCACGATCATGTCGACGTTGAGGCGCGCCGCGCCGAGCGCGGCGAACACCTTGGCGGCGATGCCGGGGACGTCCGGCACGCCGATCAGGTCGACGCGTGCGTGCGCCCGGTCGAGCGCGACGCCGGTCACGGGCGAGTCGGTCTTCATGCGGTCCTCCGTACGGGGCAGGGCCCGGACCCGGGTCCCGGGCTGGAACGTGAAGCTGCTGCGGACGTGCACCGTCACGCCGTAGCGGCGCGCGTACCAGACGGCGCGCGGGTGCAGTACCCGGGCGCCGAGGGAGGCGAGCTCGAGCATCTCGTCGTAGTCGATCTCGGCGAGGCGCGTGGCCCGCGGGATCAGGTGCGGATCGGTGGTGTAGACGCCGTCGGTGTCGGTGAAGATCTCGCAGGTGTCGGCGCCGAGGGCGGCCGCCACGGCGACCGCCGTGGTGTCCGATCCGCCGCGGCCGAGGGTCGCGACGTCGCCGGCCGCGGTCGCGCCCTGGAAGCCGGCGATGATCACGACCGGCAGCTCGCGAAGGGCGTCCCGGATCCGTTCGGGCACGACCTCGAGGATCCGGGCCTCGCCGTGCATGTCGTCGGTCCGGAAGCCGGCCTGAGCGCCGCTGAGCGACCGTGCCGGGACGCCCTCCGCCTGGAGGGCGAGGCAGAGCAGCGCCGCCGACTGGCTCTCGCCGGTGGCGAGGAGCGCGTCGAGCTCGCGCCGGTCGGGACGCTCGGACACCTCCCGGGCCATGCCGAGCAGCCGGTCGGTGGTGCGGCCCATCGCGGAGACGGTGACGACCAGACGTTCGCCCTGCCGGACCTGCCGGGCGATCCGCGCCGCGACCTTGCGCATCCGGTCCAGATCGCCGACGCTGGTGCCGCCGAACTTCCAGACCCGGAGCGCCTCGCCGGCCGCCTCGGCCGGAGCGGCGGGCGGCGGTTCGGTCGCCGGGTCGGTGCTGGCTGCGCGCGCATCGTGCATGGCCGCAGATGCTACCCCACGAAGTCCGGCCAGGACGGCAACGAGCGCACCGGCGCGGGACGTTCGCCCGTACGGGGGCGTCTCGGGTGCGTGGTACAAGGACTTCATGACCGTCGCCTCCCCATCTCCGCTGCGGGTCGCGATCGTGGGCGCGGGTCCCTCGGGCCTGTTCGCCGCCGACGCGCTCCTCAAGGCGCGCGACGACGTGCGCGTCGACGTGCTCGACCGCCTGCCCACGCCGTACGGGCTGGTGCGGTACGGGGTCGCGCCCGACCACGAGAAGATCAAGTCGGTCACCCGCGCCTTCGAGAAGACCTGTCGCGACCCGCGCCTCCGCTACTTCGGCAACGTCGAGCTGGGGCGGGACCTGTCGATCGGCGAGTTGCGCGAACGCGCGCACGCGGTGATCCTGGCGGTCGGCGCCTCCTCCGACCGCGCGCTCGGCGTGCCGGGCGAGGACCTGGACGGCAGCATCTCCGCCACCGAGTTCGTGGCCTGGTACAACGGGCACCCCGACTTCGTCGACGTCGTGCCGCCGCTCGACTCGGAGCGGGTGGCGGTCGTCGGCATGGGGAACGTGGCCGTCGACGTGGCCCGGATCCTGGCGAAGTCGGTCGACGAGCTCCGCGGGACCGACATCGCCGAGCACGCGCTCGACGCGCTGGCCGAGAGCCGCGTGCGCGAGATCGTGATGCTCGGACGCCGCGGGCCGGCGCAGGCCAAGTGGACGACGAAGGAGCTGCGGGAGCTGGGCGAGTTGACCAACGCCGACCTGCTCCTCGACCCGCACGAGCTGGAGCTCGAGGAGGCCTCCCTCGCCGAGGCCGAGGCGGACCGGGCCACGAAACGGAACCTGGAGCTCCTGGACGGGTTCGCGCGTCAGGAGCCGCAGGGCAAGCCGCGCCGGCTCCGCATCCGCTTCCGCGTCTCGCCGGTTGCGCTGCACGGCGAGGACGGCCGGGTCGCGGGCGTCGAGCTGGCCCGCAACCGGCTCGAGGCGCGGGAGGGTGGGTACGTCGCCGCCGTCGACACCGGCGAGCGCGAGACGATCGCGGCCCAGGCGCTGCTCCGGTCGGTCGGATACCGCGGCGTGCCGCTGGCGGGCGTGCCGTTCGACGACCGCCGGGGCGTGGTGCCGAACGACGCCGGGCGGGTGCTGGACGATGCGGGCCGGGCGGTGCCCGGAACCTACGTGGCCGGTTGGATCAAGCGCGGGCCGAGCGGCGTGATCGGCACGAACAAGGCGGACGCCGCCGAGACGGTCCGCGCGCTGCTCGCCGACCCGCTCCCGGCCCCCGCCCACGCCGACGAGGCGGCGCTCCCGGATCTGCTCGCCGAGCGCGGCGCCCGCAGCGTCGATTTCCCCGGCTGGCTCGCGCTCGACCGGTTCGAGACCGCGTCGGGGGCGGAGCACGGGCGCTCGCGCCGCAAGGTGGTGCGGGTCGAGGAGATGCTCGAGCGCGCCCGCGACGTCGCGGGCGACTGAGGCGCCACGGCGCGTCGACCGCGCGACGCGCCGCCACCACGCACGCGCACCGTCACG
>SLSQ01000179.1 GCA_007130355.1 Trueperaceae bacterium | reverse complement strand
CTCCTGGCGATCCCGCCGCTGGCGCTGGCGATGGTCGCGAGCGCCTTCGTGCAGCTGGACCTGCCGCGCCTGATCGCGATCCTGGCGCTGGTGTCGTGGACCGGCGTGGCGCGGCTGGCGCGCGGTCAGGTGCTGACCCTGCGCGAACGGGAGTACGCCGAAGCGGCCCGCGCCGCCGGCGCCTCGACCGCCCGCATCCTGATGCGCCACCTGCTGCCGAACGCCGCCGCCCCGCTGGCGGTGGCCGGCACGCTGCTGGTCGCGACCGCGATCCTGATCGAGTCGGCCCTGTCGTTCCTCGGCTTCGGCCTGGCGCCGCCCACGGCCAGCTGGGGCGGGATGCTGAACGAGGCCCAGATCTGGTTCCAGGAGGCGTGGTGGCTGGCGGTGTTCCCGGGCCTCGCCATCACCCTCGCCGTCGCCTCGGTCAACGTGGTGGGGGAAGGACTCCGTGCGGCCGCGTCGGGCCGGGACGAGGGGCCCGACTGAGGTCGGGCGGGATCAGCCGTCCTCGCCCGCCACCGCCCCTCCTCGGATCTCCCCCAACACGGAATCGTCGGTCAGGTTCAGCCGAAGCGGCGTGAGCGACACGAAGCCGTTCTCGATCGCCCAGCGGTCGGTCCCCTCCTCGACCCGTTCGCGCGGGCGTTCGGAGAACCAGTAGTGCCGGCGGCCCATCGGATCCTCGCCCGGGATCACCAGCCCCTCGTAGTGTCGCACCGACATGCGCGTCCAGCGCACGCCCTTCGGTTCGCCCTCGGGGAAGTTCACGTTCAAGAGCGGTACGTCCGGCAGGCCCAGGAACGCTTCGATCGCCTGGGCGACCCACGGCGCCAGGGCCTCGTAGTCGACCGGCGCCTCGTCGCTCGAGGGTGCGCTCAGCGCGACCGCCGGAATGCCGAGGAAGCTCGCCTGCTTGGCGGCGGCGACGGTGCCGGAGTGCCAGATGTTGTGGCCGATGTTGAGGCCCAGGTTGATGCCGGTGAGGACCAGGTCGACCCGGTCCCAGTGGTGCGTCCCGAGCGCGACGCAGTCGGCGGGCGTGCCATCGACGCGGTACGCCTCGAGGCCGTCGACCTTCGTGGCCACGTAGTGCAGCGGCCGACGGATCGTGATCGCGTGGCTCATGGCGGACTGTTCGACGTCCGGCGCGACCACGCGCACGTCGCCGTACCGTTGGGCCGTCCGGGCCAGGGCGTGCAGGCCCGGGCTATGGACGCCGTCGTCGTTGCTGACCAGGATGCGCATCGGGTCACGCTACCGTACGCGCCCTCCGCGCCGCCGCCCGGTTCGCGACCCGGACCGATGTCCCTGGCGGTCGGCGGCCTGCCGGGCTACGGTCCGCGGCGTGACCGGACCCTCGCCGCGTCCCGACGCCGGCCGCGCCCCGCGCCCGGCCTGCGCCCCGCCCCGCGGCCTCTGGACCGCGATGCTCGCCTGCTTCCTGGTCGCCGCCGCGACCGGCGCCGGGCTTCGCTTCTCGCTGCTGCACGGCATGCCGTGGGAGCTGACCTGGACGAACGTGCGGCACGCGCACGCGCACCTGCTGTTCTTCTCGTGGGCGACGCCGGCGCTGATGATCCTGACGCTCGCGGCGGTGGGCCGGTCGGGCGCCGGGCGCACGGTGGCGTGGGCGGCGGTGGCGCTGGGCGCCGGGTCGTACCTGCCGTTCCTGCTCAGCGGGTACGCCATGACGCCCGTGGCCGGGCGGGCGTTGCCGCTCTCGATGATCTTCTCGGGCCTGAGCGGCCTGGCGTGGATCGCGTTCGCGGGGACCTGGACGCGCGGTCGGCTGCGCGAGGGGCGGCCGGGCGAGAGGCGGCCGGGCGAGAGGCGCGACGACCCCCGCGGCCACGGGTCGGCCGCCGTCGCCCGGCACGCGATCGACCTGGCCGTGTTCGTGCTGTTGGTGTCGTTCGTCGGCGCGCTCGGTCTGGCGGCGATCGGCATGACCGGCTCCGGCTCGGCGCGCTGGATGCCGGCGCTGGTGGCGTTCTACCTGGACCTGTTCGGCGAGGGCTGGTTCGCCCTGGCGCTGCTCGGCGTCGCCGTCGCCGGCCTGCGCCCGGTCGCGGACGGTCGCGGTCGCGCCCTGTTCGGCACGGGTCTGGACCTGCTCGCCCTCGGCCTGCTCGTCCGTTCGCTCGCCGGCCTCGCGCTCGACGGCACCGGCGCGCACGGTACGGCCTGGGTCCCGTGGGCCGAGGCCGCCCGTTTCGCGGGCGGCGTCGCGGCCGGCGCCGGACTGGCCTGGACGGCCGGCGCGCTGCTCACGGCCGCGCTCCGTTCGCCCGCCGGACGCACCTGGATCCTCCCCCTCGCGTTCTTGGCCGCGAAGGGCGCGTTCGACGTCGCCCGCGCCGTACCGGACGTGCACGCCTGGACCGAAGCGCAGGGTCTGCGCATCGTGCTGCTGCACGCGTACCTGCTGGGCGGGATCACGCTGGGGCTGTTGGCGGCGGCGCGGCAACGTTGGGGCCTGCCGGGCGCGTCGCGCGGGACCGAGGCCGGCGTGCTCGCGCTGCTCGCGGGCCTGATCCCGATGACGGGGCTGTGGCCGGCGGCGTGGGCGGGCCCGTGGGCGCTGCCGGCGGCGGCGTGGACCAGCCTGGCGCCGATCGTGGCGGTGCTGGGGGTGGTGGTCGCGTCGGTCCTCGTCCGCCGCGCCTGACCGGCCTTCGACGCGACCGTCGAGCGGACTTCGCTCGACCCCCGTTCCGGTACGACGGACGGCTCTTCGAACTCCTCAGGCATGCGGAGGCGAACGCCTCGGGACTCGGCGACGCCCGATGAGGCCGTCCGTCGTGACGCCGACCCGGCGCCGGTCGATGCGAAGCTCCGGCCCCTCCACCGCGACGGCGGCCGCGTAGCGCGGGCCCATCGGAACGCTCCGCAGCGTCCACCCGGCGCGGGTGCGGACCTCCCCGTACACGGTGCGCAGGAGGCTCCCGTCACGACGTGCGAGCGACACCTCGATCGCGCTCGGGCCGGCGCCGAGTCCGTGCCCCGACGCCTTGAGCACGGCCTCCTTGCGGACCCAACCGTCGAAGAACGCGCGCGAGCGCCGAGACGGCGGGTGCGCCTCGAGCTGGGCGCGTTCCCGGGACGAGAACACCGACCGGCTCAGCACGTCGAGATCGCCGAGGGGCCGGACCTCCTCGACGTCGATCCCCACGCGGCGGCCGACCGCGAAGGCGTACAGCACGACCGCTCCGGAGTGCGCGAGGTTGAAGCGGAGGGCGCCCGCCCCCGCGGCGCCGCCGAGGCGTGGCTTACCGGCGGGGCCGTAGGCGAACGCGACCGAGGCGGGATCGCGGTCCAGGTAGCGGCCCAACAGCTCGCGCAGCAGCCCCCGCGCCACCACGAAGCGGCGCCGGTCGTGCGGGGACGCGAACCGGCGCGCCCGCTCGCGCTCGTCGCGCGCGAGCGTCCGTTCCAAGCGTGCGAGCTGCGCGCCGGCGCTGCGAAGCGAGGCGTGCCACAGGTGCAGCTCGTGCGGACCTGGGAGCACCGTCACGAGACCGGTTCCGCGGGCTCCTCGAACCGTGCGCGCACGACCGCCGCGACCGCGTCCACGTGCGGCCGCCGGAGCATCGTGTCGTGATCGCCCGGCACGTGCCGTCGCGTCAGGCCGCCGTGCGCCAGCTCCTCCCAGCGGGGTCCGCGGCGGGCGACGCCCGCGTGCGACCGTTCGGCCTCGAGCAGCGTGACGGCACCGGCGTACGGCCGCGGCTGGTAGGCGCGCATCGCACGCAGGTTGGCGGCGAACGTCCGCAGCCGGACGTGCAGATCGTCGGGCCCGAGATCGGGCGGGACCCGGCGAAGCTCGTGGGCGCGTCGCAACAGGCGCTCGACGCGCTCTTCGGGCGTGACCTCGCCGTCGCTGCCGACCGCGTACTCGAGGTCGTGGGGCGACAGTCCGAGTTCGCGTCCGAAGGCGGCCGTCGTCGCGCCGTGCTCGTCCCGGCCCTCGTCGTCCGGCGCCACCGGCACCCAGCCGTCGAGCACGACCAGGCGCACCTCGGCCCCGTCTCGCTCGCTCAGGCGGCGCGCCATCTCGAGCGCGACCGCGCCGCCCATCGACCAGCCGACCAGTCGGTACGGACCGGCCGGCGCCACCAGCCGCGCCTCCTCGAGGTAGCGCTCCGCCATCTCCTCGATCCGTTCGTGCGGCTGCGAACCGAGCAGGCCGACCGCGTCGAGTCCGTACACCGGGCCGATGGGCCCCAGCGCGGTCGCCAGCTCCACGTAGCAGACGCTGCTCCCGCTCACGGGATGGACGCAGAACACGGGGGAGCCTGCGTCGCTCGCTCGGATCTCGATCAGCGCTCCGCGGGACGGGGCGTCCTCGCGCACCAGGCGCGCCTGCCGCTCGATCGTGCGGGCCTCGAACAGGGTGGCCGCCGGCAGCTCCCGTCCGAACGCGACGCGGATGCGCGCCAGCACCCGCATCGCCAGCAGCGAGTGCCCCCCGACCTCGAAGAAGTCGTCGGTCACGCCGAACTCGCGGTCGGGAAGGAGCGTCCGCCAGATGCGGAGCAGGCGCAGCTCCACGTCGTCGCGGGGCGCGACGCGCACCGGCTCCGACGCGGCGGACGTGCGCACCTGCGCCGCGAGCGCCCCCCGGTCGATCTTGCCGTGCCCCGTCCGTGGAAGCGCCTCGGTCGGCACGATCGTGGCCGGCACCATGTACGGCGGCAGGCGTTCGGCCGCGTGCGCGCGCAGTTCGCTCGCGAACGTCGGCGCCTCCGGCGACCCGCGCGTCGCCGCGCCGGTCGCGTCCTCCGTCGTCACGTAGGCGACGAGCGCCTGCCCGACCGTCGCGTCGCGCGACGCCACGACCGCCGCGTCACGCACCGTCGGGTGGGCGCGCAGCACCGCCTCGACCTCCGCCGGTTCGACGCGCATGCCGCGCACCTGCACCTGTCGGTCCATACGACCGAGGAACTCGAGCGTGCCGTCCGGCCAACGGCGCGCTCGGTCGCCGGTCCGGACGCGCCGCGCCTCCGGCCGGTCGGCGAACGGGTCGGGCACGAACCGCTCCGCGTCGAGCTCCGGCCGGTTTCGGTAGCCGCGCGCCACGCCGCGTCCGCCGATGTGCAGTTCGCCCGGCACGCCGACCGGGACCGGTGCGCCGGTCGCGTCGAGCAGGTCGACACGGACGCCGTCGATCGGGCGGCCGATCGGCACGAAGGCGCGCTCCGCGTCCTCCGGTCGGCAGCGCCACTGCGTCGCGTCGATGGCGGCCTCGGCGGGTCCGTACAGGTGGTGCAGTTCGGCGCCGGGGAGGCGCGCGAAGAAGCGCCCGACCTGCGCCGGCGTCAGCGACTCACCGCCGCAGAACACCCGCGCGAGGGCGGGGCACCGGTCCAGTTCCGGCTGCTCCAGGAGAAGGTCGAGGTAGGAGGGCGTGAGTTGCAGCGTGCCGATCCCTCGCTCCGCGAGGCATCGCACCAGCGCCGCGACGTCGTGGTCGACGGCGGGCGGGGGGACCACCAGCCGGGCGCCGACGGCGAGCGGGCCGAACAGTTCCCAGAGCGAAGGGTCGAACCCGAGCGGTGTGCGCAGCAGGACGGCGTCGCCCGGCGCGAGCGGGAAGGTCCGCTGCCGCCAGGCCAGCTGATGGGCGAGCGCGGAGCGCGGCACGGCGACCGCCTTCGGAACGCCGGTCGAACCGGAAGTGCCGATCACGTAGGCGAGGTGCCGGGGCGTCGCGCCGGACGGCGGCGGTGGCGCGTCCGG
>SLSQ01000251.1 GCA_007130355.1 Trueperaceae bacterium | reverse complement strand
TCGTCACGTGGTCCTCGTCCACGGCGGCGGACAGACCCGGCCGAGCCGCGGTCCCGGCGGGAACGACTGAGGAAGACGCTCGCCCCGCACGACCTCCCCGCACGCCAGGAGCAAGACCGAGAGGCGCCACCCACCCCGTGGCGCCTCCTCTTCCTACGACCTTCCGGCGTCGGACCCACGGAGGGTCTCCCCCGTCAGGCGCCCAGGACCGCCGCGAAGATCAGCGGCGCCACGATCGTCGCGTCCGACTCGATCATGTGCTTCGGCGTCTCGGGAAGCAGCTTGCCCCAGGTGATCTTCTCGTTCGGCACCGCGCCCGAGTACGACCCGTAGCTGGTGGTCGAGTCGCTGATCTGGCAGAAGTAGTCCCACATCGGCACGTTCGCTTCGCCCAGATCCTGGTGCAGCATCGGCACCACGCAGATCGGGAAGTCGCCGGCGATGCCGCCCCCGATCTGGAAGAAGCCGACGCCCCGCTCCTGGGAGGTGCGTCGGTACCAGTCGGCGAAGAAGATCATCGCCTCGATCCCGCCGCGCACCGTGTTCGGGTCGCGGACCGAACCATCCATCACGTGCGCCGCGAACATGTTCCCGGTGGTGCTGTCCTCCCAGCCGGGCGTGACGATCGGCAGGTCGCGTTCGGCCGCGGCGACCAGCCAGCTGTCGGCCGGATCGATCTGGTAGTGCTCCTCGAGCGCGCCGCTGCGGATCGCCTCGTAGAGGAACTCGTACGGGAAGGCGCGCCGTCCCTCCGCCTCGGCCCGTGCCCAGCCGTCCGCGAGCGTGCGTTCGAGCCGCCGCATCGCCTCCTCCTCGGGGATGCAGGTGTCGGTCACCCGGTTCATGTGGCGGTCCAGCAGCGCCTTCTCGTCGGCGGGCGTCAGGTCTCGGAAGTGCGGGACGCGCTCGTAATGGTCGTGCGCGATCAGGTTGAAGACGTCCTCCTCGAGGTTCGCCCCCGTGCAGCTGATGGCGTGCACCTGACCCGCGCGGATCATCTCGGCCAGGGAACGGCCGAGCTCGGCGGTGCTCATCGCGCCCGCGAGGGTGACGAGCATCGCGCCGCCGCCGTCGGTATGCGCACGGTAGTCGTCGGCCGCGTCGACCAGCGCCGCGGCGTTGAAGTGGCGGAAGTGCCGCCGCAGGAAGCGGCTGACCGGACCGGCGTCGCGTCCGCTCGGATCGTCGTTCGGGACCATCGTCATCTCAGCCGTCCTCGCTGCTTCGGGCCCAGATGTTGATGCCGGCGTCGGTGGCGTGCCGGTCGATGGCCGCGAGCTCGTCCTCCGCGAACTCGAGTCCGTCGAGCGCCGCGACGTTCTCGCGGACCTGCGCGACGCTGCTGGCGCCGATCAGGACCGAGGTCACGCGCGGGTCGCGCAGGCACCAGGCGAGCGCCATCTGCGCCAGCGACTGGCCACGGTCGGCCGCGATGGCGTTCAGCGCCCGCACCTTGCCGAGCGTCTCTTCGGTCAACCACTCCGTCCGGAAACTCCCCGACTTCGTGGCGCGGGCGCCGTCCGGCACGCCGTGCAGGTACTTTTCGGTGAGCAGGCCCTGCGCGAGCGGCGAGAACACGATCGACCCGACGCCCAGTTCGCCCAGGGCGTCGAGCAGCTCCGCCTCGATCCAGCGGTTCAGCATCGAGTACGACGGCTGGTGGATCAGGAGCGGCACCCCCATCTCCCGCAGGATCGCGTGCGCCTCGCGCGTCTTGGCGGCGCTGTACGACGAGACGCCGGCGTACAACGCCTTGCCCTGCCGCACGGCGTCCGCGAGCGCGCTCATCGTCTCCTCGAGCGGCGTGTCCGGGTCGTAGCGATGGCTGTAGAAGACGTCGACGTGGTCGAGGCCCATCCGCTCGAGGCTGCGGTCGAGGCTCTGCAGCAGGTACTTGCGCGAGCCCCACTCGCCGTACGGACCCTCCCGCATCCGGTAGCCGGCCTTGGTCGAGATCACAAGCTCGTCGCGGTACGGCGCCAGGTCGGACCGCAGCACCTCGCCGAAGGCGGACTCGGCCGACCCGGGCGGCGGCCCGTAGTTGTTCGCCAGATCGAAGTGGGTGACGCCCAGGTCGAACGCGGCGAGCAGGCGTTCGCGCACGCTCTCGAGCGGCGCGTCGTCGTGGCCGAACGCCTGCCACAGGCCGAGCGACACGGCGGGCAGCTTCAGGCCGCTGCGACCGCAGCGGCGGTACGGCATCGCCTCGTAACGGTTGGGGTCGGCGGTGTACGGCATGCCACGAGTGTAGCGCTCGGACCCCGCCGTCGGCGGTCCCGGCCCGGCGCGCGCGCCGGTCGGCGCGGCGTCGCCCCGTTCGGCGCGACGGCTACGTCCTGTGCGGCGCCGGGGGCGTCGCGCTCAGCGCCGCCAGGTGTGGCGCGCCGGATCGAACGCCGTCGCGTCGAGTTCGGTCGGCTCGCCGTCGATCCACTGGCCGGCGAGGCGCCCGCTGATCGGGGCGGCGCTGAACCCCATCATGGCGTGGCCGGCCGCCACGACCGCGTTCGGCGCGCGCGGTGCGGGTCCCAGATACGGGAGTCCGTCGGGCGACACCGGCCGGAAGCCGCTCCACGGCGCCGCTCCGTCCACGACCGCGTCGTCGAGGTGCGGAAAGTACGCGCGCGCGGCGGCGCGGATCCCCTCGACCCGCTGCGGCCGCACGACCGGATCGAACCCGGCGAACTCCATCGTGCCGCCGATCCGGAACCCGTCGCGCACGCGCGAGGCGGAGGCGCGGGCCTCGACCAGAATCGCCGGCGTCCGCAGCGACGGAACCCCCTTCGGAAGCGTGAGGGCGTAGCCCTTGCCCGGTTCGAGCAGGATCCGCAGGTCCAGGTCGCGGGCGAGGGGCACCGACCAGGCGCCACCGGCCAACACCAGGTGGTCGCACGTCACCGTCTCGAGCGGGGCGCCCGGATCGCCGGCACGACGCACGGCGACCGCTTCGACGGGCGAGATGCCGCGCGCGCCGTCCAAACGACGCCGGAGGAGGGCGACCGCGTCGAGGCCGAAACGCAGGTCGGCGCCGGGGTCGCCGGCGAGCTCCTCCTGCATCGCGTACATCCAGGCGCCCGGATCGAGCTGGGCGTCGTCCGGGAAGCGGACCGCGCCGACCACGTCCGGTGCCGCCTCCGGCTCGGCGGCACGCACGGCGTCGCGGCCGACGATCTCGGCGCGCAGGCCCAGCGTCCGGGCGCGCTCGGCGATGCGCGCCTCGGCCTCCAGCCCCGGCTCGGTCCGGCAGAGCATCCAGAGTCCGGAGGCGCGGAACCCGACCCGTTCCCGACCGAGGGCGTCGGCCCACTCCTCGTGCAGACGCCGTCCAGCCAGGTTGAGCGCGAGCAGGGCCGGTTCGGCGCGCGCGGCGCGGGCCGCGTTCGCGGCGCGTACGAAGCGGACGCCCCAGGCGGCCAGGTCGGGCGAGGGTCGGGGCGCCAGGTACAGCGGGCTGCGCGGATCGGCCATCCACCGCAGCGCCGTCGCCACCACCCCCGGCGCGGCGAGCGGCACGAAGTGGCTCGGCACGACGATGCCCGCGTTTCCGAACGAGACGCCGTCCCGGACGGCGGCACCGCGCTCGATCACGACCACCTCGTGCCCGCGGAGCCGCGCCTCGCGCGCCGCCGCGAGCCCGACGGCGCCGGCGCCGATCACCACGACGCGGCTCACGCCCTCCCTCCCGACCGAGGCGCGCCTCGGCGGAGGGGGTCGGTCGCATCGAAGCGCAACGTCGCTTCGGCCGTGATCCAAGCGCGACCCCGGATCGTCGGCGCGACGGTTCCGTCCTCGCGGCGGCGGTACCACGCCTCGAAGCGCGTCCCCAGCACGCTCTCCTGGATCCAGGTCGTCCCCTCCTCGAGCGCACCGTCGGCGGCCAGACAGGCGAGCAGCGCGCTGGTCCCGGTCCCGCACGGCGACCGGTCGTAGCTGCCGTCGGGACAGAGCACGAAGCCGCGGCCGTCGGCGCCGCCGCTGGGGGCGCCGGTCAGTTCGACGTGATCGATCTCCGCCCCGTCGTCGCCGACGACGCCGGCGGCGGCCAGGGCGCGACGGATCCGCCGCGCTTCGGCCGTGAGGTCGGGAACCGCCGCCGGTCGGACCGGCAGGCCGTGGTCCCGGCACAGGAAGAACCAGTTCCCGCCCCAGGCCACATCGCCGTGCACGGTGCGCGGCGCATCCCCCCAGGTACCGGGCAGGGCGACGGCGACCCCCGCCCGGGTCCGACGGGACGGGACGTTGGCGACGGCGACGCGGTCGTCGGCCTCGAGCCGCGCCCGGACGGTGCCGACCGGCGTCTCGACCCGTACCACTCCCGGACCGATCCGACCCAGGTGCGCGAGCGTCGCGATCAGGCCGATGGTGCCGTGACCGCACATGCCGAGCGGGCCGGCGGCGTTCGTGAACAGCACGCCGACGTCCGCGTCCGGGTCGTGCGGCTGGACCGGCCAGGCGGCGACGGTCGCCTCGGCCGCTCGCGGTTCGCGCGTCACGGCCGACGCGAGGCCGCCGTGGTGCGCCAGCAGCCGCCGCATCCGCTCGGGAAGCGGGCCGACGCCGAGGTCGGGGGCGCCCTCGAGCACGACGCGGGTCGGTTCGCCCTCGGTGTGGGAGTCGATCACGTGGACCGGGTCCATGGCGCGCATCGTACCGGCGCGCGTGCCGAGCGCGATATGCTCCCGACGTACGAAACGTCGTTTCACCGAGGTCGGAGTGGGCCCGCGCTCCGTCCGAGCGTCCCGCACGAACGGAGTCCCGCATGTCCACCCTGATCACCGGAGCGGCCGGGTTCGTCGGCCTCAACCTCACCGAGTCGTTGCTGCGACGCGGCGACGACGTCGTCGTGTTCGACGCGCGCCCGGACCTTCCGAGCGACGCGACCGACGCGTTCCGAGATCTGCCCGGCTCGCTCGCCTACGTACGCGGCGACGTGCTCGACGTGGACGCGATGCTCGCCGCCGTGACCGAGCACGGCGTGCGCCGCTTCGTGCACGCCGCCGTGATCACGCCCGGTCCGGACCGCGAGACGCGCGACTTCCAGACGATCGCCGAAGTGAACTACCTGGGCACCGTGCGCGCGATCGACGCGGCCGTGCGCGGCGAGGTCGAACGCTTCCTCTACCCCAGCTCGGCGTCGGTCTACGGCGACACCTCGTTCGAGGAGCCGACCCTGAAGGAGGACGTGACGCACCCGGTGCCGAACGCCGTCTACGGGATCGCGAAGTACGCCGCCGAGCGCACCGCCCTGCGTGCGCACGACCTGTTCGGGCTCGACGCGCGCGTCGCCCGCATCGGCGCCGTGTTCGGGCCGTGGGAGCACCCGACCGGCCTGCGGGACACGCTCAGCGGCCCGATGCTGGCGTCCCGCCTGGCGCACCACGGCGAGGAGGTGGTGCTGTCCCGGCCCGGACCGCGCGACTGGGTGTACGCCCGCGACGTGGCCGGCGCCCTCGCCGCGATCCTCGACGCCGAGGACCCGCCGCACCGGCTCTACAACGTCAGCAGCGGGATCCGCTGGACCATGCAGGACTGGTGCGAGCACGCCGCGGCGCACGACCCGTCGTTCCGCTGGCGCCTCGCCGACGACCCCGCCGAGGCGAACGTGCGTTTCGGCCCGCGCGACCGTTCGCCGCTCGACGTGGAGCGCCTGACCTCGGAGCTGTATCGGCCCCGCTTCGGTCTGGCCGAGGCGTACGACGACTACCGGTCGTGGATCGAGGAGCGCAGCGACTTCTGGACGCGGACGTGA
>SLSQ01000279.1 GCA_007130355.1 Trueperaceae bacterium | reverse complement strand
CCGCCCTGGCGGCGCTCGTCGCCGAAGCGCCGGTCGACGCCCGGGCCCTGCTCGGCGTCGCCGCCCGCAAGACGCCGGACGCCTGCCTGGCGGCGCTCGGGCCCCTGGCCGCCCACGCCGTGCTGACGGCGGCCGTTCCGGGCGAACGTCCGTTCGGGGACGACCCACGCTTCGAACCGGATCCGGAGCGGGCGCTCGCCGGCGCCCTCGCCGCGACGCCGCCGGGGGGCACCCTGCTGGTCACCGGTTCGTTCTGGCTGGCCGGCCGCCTGCGTCCTCGGCTGCGGGCGTGGGCCGCCGACCGGACCGCCGACACGGCGGTCGCCGCCACGCCCGACGGGGACGTCGACGGGGACGTCGCGCGCTGAGCACGGCCCGTGGCCGGACTCGGCGCGGACTCAGCCGAGCGGACCGCGCGCCCGCAGCATCCGTTCGAACTCGCGCTCGTCCGGCGCCTCGGTGCCGCCCACGCGCTGCGTGATCATGAGCCGCAGCTCGTGGGGGCTCGTGGCCATGTAGGTCGCGTCCTCGAGCGTGATCCTTCCCTCCAGGTAGAGCTCGACCAGGTGCTGGTCGAACGTCTGCATCCCACGGAGGTTGTCCTCCATCAACGCTTCCTTGATCAGGTGCGTCTTGTCCGGGTCCTTGACGTAGTCGCGGATCAACGGCGTGTTCACGAGGACCTCGACCGCGAGCGTCCGGCCCGGCCCGTCGGCGCGGGGCAGCAGGCGCTGGCTCAGGATCCCGAGCAGCGACTCGGCGAGCATCGTGCGGATCTGGTTCCGTTCGTGCGGCGGGAAGAAGTCGATGATCCGGTTCACCGTGCGCACGGCGTCGAGCGTGTGCAGCGTCGACATCACCAGGTGGCCGGTCTGGGCCGCGGTGATCGCCGCCTCGACCGTCGCCTTGTCGCGCATCTCGCCGATCATGATGACGTCCGGATCCTGCCGCATCGCGAACTTGAGCGCATCGACGAAGTCGGCGGTGTCGAGGCCGACCTCGCGCTGCACCACCAGGCTCTTCTGGTTCCGGTGCAGGATCTCGATCGGGTCCTCGACCGTGACGACGTGCCGGGGGTGGCGACGGTTCACGTAGTCGACCATCGCGCCGAGCGTGGTGGTCTTCCCCGACCCGGTCGGGCCGGTGACGAGCACCAGTCCGCGCGGCTGCTCGACCAGTTCGCTCACCACGTGCGCCGGGAGTCCGAGCGCCTCGAACCCGGGCACGGTGTCCTCGATCACGCGCATCACCACGCCGACCGAGCCGCGCTGGCGGAAGGCGTTGCAGCGGAAGCGGGCGACGTCGGGGATCGTGAAGGCGAAGTCCAGCTCGTGCCGGTGCACGAACGCCTCGCGCTGGCTCTCGTTCATCATCGCCCCGACGATCTTCTCGGTCTGGCCGGGGGTGAGCTTGCTCGTGTCCTCCCACGGAACCAGGTCCCCGTCGATCCGGACGTGCGGTGGCGCCCCCGCCTGCAGGTGCACGTCCGACGCGCCACGGCTCACCATGCGGGCCAGCAGGTCCGCCATCCGTACGCCTCGCGATGGGTTGTCCATGCCGCCTCCTGACGCGCGCCCGCCCGGCGCGGGTCGGACGCGATGTGGCGTCCAGCCTACCGCCGGGTGGACGCCGCCGGCTGTGAGAATGTCCGGACCAGGGGCCGGTGGTTCAGAGGATCTTCGACAGGAATCCGCGCGTCCGCTCGTGCTGCGGGTTCTCGAAGAAGTGCTCGGGGGGACCGACCTCGACGATCTGGCCGGCGTCCATGAAGATGACGCGGTCGCCCACCTCGCGCGCGAACCCCATCTCGTGCGTGACCACGACCATCGTCATGCCCTCCTTGGCGAGGGTCACCATCACCTCGAGCACCTCGCCGATCACCTCGGGATCGAGGGCGCTGGTGGGCTCGTCGAAGAGCATCACCTTCGGTTCCATGGTGAGGGCGCGGGCGATGGCGACGCGCTGCTGCTGCCCGCCGGAGAGCTGGCCCGGGTACTTCTTGGCCTGCTCGGGAATGCCGACCTTCTCGAGGAAGTACATCGCCCGTTCCTCCGCCTTCGAGCGCTTCCACTTGCGCACGCGGATCGGCGCCAGGGTCACGTTGTCGATCACGGTCAGGTGGGGGAACAGGTTGAACTGCTGGAACACCATGCCGGTCTCGCGCCGGATCTGATCGATGTTCCGCACGTCGTCGGTGAGGCGCGTGCCGTCGACGGTGATCGAGCCTTCCTGGTGCTCCTCGAGCCGGTTGATGCACCGGATCAGCGTCGACTTGCCCGATCCGGACGGGCCGATCACGACGACCACCTCTCCGCGGTTGACCGACATGTCGACGTCCTTGAGGACGTGGAAGTCGCCGAACCACTTGTTCAGGCCGGCCATCTCGATGATCTTCTCGCCCCCTTCGGGAGCGTGGGCGTCGGCCGGCGGTCGGGCGTTCGGGGTTTCGGTCACGGACTACCTCCAGGTTCGACCGGGTCGAGGGCGACGAGCGGACGGGGTGCGGGGCACCGGAGCGGCGGGTTCATCGCTCGCCGACCCCGAGGCGCTTCTCGAGCTGACGGCTCGCGACCGACATGCGGTAGGCGAAGAACGCGTAGACGATCGCCATGAACACGGACAGCTCCAACAGGACGCCCCCAGTGTACTGCAGCGACGCCGGTTGGCTCGGGATCACGCGCCGCCCGATCTCGAAGAAGTCGAACAGCCCGACGATGAACACCAGCGAGGTGTCCTTGAACAGACCGATCGACTGCCCGACGATCGCGGGGATCACCGACCGGAGCGCCTGCGGCAGGACGATCAGGCGCATCGACTGCCAGCCGGAGAGGCCGAGCGCGCGGGCCGCCTCGCCCTGACCGCCGGGGACGCCCTGCAGCCCGCCGCGGACGTTCTCGGCCATGTACGCGGCGCTGAACAGCGTCACGGCCACCAACGCCCGCGCCAGCGCCGGCACCGTGTCGGGGCTGGTGTTGAGCAGCAGCGGCACCATCAGGCTGGCGATGAACAGCCAGGTGATCAGCGGCGCGCCGCGCACGAGCTCGATCACGGCGATGCAGAACCACTTGATCACCGGCAGGTCGCTGCGGCGGCCGAGCGCGAGCGCCACCCCGAGCGGGAACGACACCACGATCCCGACGCTGGCGAGGACCAGGGTGAGCAGGAAGCCGCCCCACTCCACCGTGCGGACGACGCGGAACGGTCCGTCGCCGCCGACGCCGACCAACAGGAAGACGACGAAGATCAGGCCCAGCGGCCAGAGCCAGCCCAGCAGGCGGCCGGCCGCCGGGACCGTCCGACCGAGCCACAGCGCCGCCAGCGGCGCGAGCGCGGCGAGCGTCCAAGGGAGGCGCACCGACGGCCAGTACAGGAGCGCCACCACCGCGATCACGGCCACCAGACCGAAGAACCACCAGAACACGCCGCCGGCGATCTCCCCTTCGCCGCGGCGGCGCGCGGCGCCGGCCCCGATCCCCATCAGGGCCAGGATCGTGCCCACCGCGAAGATCGGACGCCACAGCAGGTCGCTCGGGTAGCGGTAGGCGGCGAGCAGCTTGAGGTTGTCCCAGACCTGGGTCCAGGCGGGGCTGTCGAGCGCCCAACGGACCAGGCCGACCACCGCCGCGACCACCAGGTAGCCCACGATCAGGCTGACGACCGTGTTCACCGGTCCGCGGAAGAGGTTGCGGCGGGCCCAGGCGACCGGTCCACGTTCGCGTGGCGGGGGCGGACGGTCCTGGATCATTCCGGTCGACATCGACATCTCAGCGCTCCACGATCGCGAGACGCGCGTTGACGATGTTGAGGACGAAGGCGAACACGAAACTGATGAACAGGTAGGAGAGGATGATCATGATCGTGACCGGAACGCTGGCCCCCGTCTGGTTCGCGACGATGGTGCTGACCGCGAAGATCTCGGTGTACGCCGCGAGCGGAGCGAGCGAGGAGTTCTTGGTGAGGTTGAGGTACTGGCTGATCATCGGCGGCAGGATGATCCGGACCGCCTGCGGGAACACGACCAGACCGAACGTCTGACGCGGTCCCAGGCCGAGCGCGTGCGCCGCCTCCGTCTGTCCCTTCGGGACCGCTTGGAGCCCGCCACGGACGACCTCGGCGATGAAGGCGGAGGTGTAGATCACGAGCGCGAGCAGGAGCGCGAGGTAGCTGGGCGTGAAGCGGAAGCCGCCCTCGTAGTTGCTGACCGGCACGGTCGGCCGGCTGTAGACGAGCGGTCCCGAGGCGTGCCATTCGGCGTCGCCCGCCAGCGCCGTGGCGGCGTCGTCCTCGTCGGCCGCCGCGGGAGCGCCGAAGAGCGCGCCCGGCCCGAGGCCGACGCCGCCCCCCTCCGCGACGCCCTCCTCCCGTCCCACCGGATCGAAGCGGGGGATCCGGAAGCGGCCGTCGCGGTCGGTGACGATCCGGCGCTCGAAGGCCACGACGTGCAGCTGCACACGGACGCCGGTGAAGCCCCGGCCGTCGGCGTCGAGCTCCTCGCCCGCCTGCCAGACGCCGTCTCCGTTCCGGTCCTCGTAGAGCACGCCGTTGTACGGCTCCTGGAACCAGTGCACCGAGAAGCGCTCCGCGTCCTCCTCGTTCGGGAACACGAGCTCGACCGAGGCGTACTCGTGCTCGAGCAGCAACGGGAACCGCACCAGGCTCGGCTTGACCTGGCGTTGTTCGACCAGGTTCTGGCTCCGGGTCTCGAGGACCCCCTCCTCGATCCGGACGGTGACCGGGACGAACCCGACCAGCGGCTCGCGGCGACCGCTGCGCGTCTCGCGCTCACCGTCCTGGTTCAGGTCCAGGTAGGTCGCGCCGCGCCCGCGCTCGATCTCGAACTCGACGGCGAGGTGCTCGGGGGGCTCGGAGGTGGCGTCGGCGACGAACCAGCCGACGCCGGCGACCGCGAGGAGCGCGGCCCAGGCGGCGGGCCAGGCGCGGCCGGGCCGTTCGGCGCGCTCGATCCGTCGGCGACGCAGACGCAGGACGAGCACGAACGCCACGGCACCCAGCCCCAGGAAGACGGTGAAGAGGGCGAAGCCGAAGCCCGGATAGAGGAACGGGAAGGCGAGGCCCCGGTTGCTGAACAGCAGCCCGCCGGGAAGGGTGGCCGGCGCGCTGATCGTGGGTGGCAGCGTGGCGAGGGCGGCGGTGTACCAGAAGATGATCTGCACGGCGAGCGGCGTGTTCCGGAGCAGCTCGACGTACCAGCTCGCGATCTGGCGCAGCAGCCAGTTCGGTGCGATGCGGGCGACGCCGACGCCCACCCCGAGGAAGCTGGCGGCGACGACCCCGACGACGGCGATCTTGAGCGTGTTGAGAAAGCCGATGAGCAGCGCCCGCCAGTACGGATCGTCGATCTCGTACGGGATCGGTCGCTCGCCGATCGGGATTCCGGCGCGCACGTTGAGCCACGAGAAGTCGGCCGGCAGGTTCGACCGAGCGAGCGCGCTGGTCACGTTGTTCCAGAGGACGAGGATTCCGATGGCGACCGCGATCGCGAACGCGATCTGGGCCAGCAGCCCGATCGTCTTCACGTTCCGGTAGAACGGGATCCTCGCTTCGGGTTCAGGCGCGGCCACGGTGCGGTCCTCGCCGAGATGCGCACGGGGTTCGGTTCACAAGATAGGTGCGGTGCGGATTCCGGCCGCCACGTCCGACGAGAGACGGTGGAGCGACGTGGGCGCGGGCAGGGCTCCTCCCGTGCACGCCGTCCGGTCGCCGGGTTTCGACCGGCGTCGCAGGCGAGGTCCCGGCGCGCGTCGCGCGCATG
>SLSQ01000013.1 GCA_007130355.1 Trueperaceae bacterium | reverse complement strand
TCGGGGCCGGACCGGGCGGCCCGGGCGGCGCCCCGGCCCGCGCCTCCGCCAGCAGGTCGAGCCCGTGCGCGAACAGGTCGCTCGCCTCGGCGAAGCGGTCGCCGAGGAGCTCGGCCAGCCGAGCGCGCAGGTAGCCGAGCTGTCCTTCGAGCGAGTCCGGGTGCGCCAGCACCGGAGCGCGCAGCAGGGTCCACAGGTCCGAGGCCGCCTCCGGCGGTCCGGACAGGCCGGGCAGGCCCCGGAGCCCCTGCTCGATCGCCGCGAGCGCCGCGTCGTCGTCCGGACCCAGGTCGGTGGCGTCGACCAGCTCGTGGAGCGACCGCAGCGCCGGGTTCATGGCCGTCAGCCGGACGGCGATCCGTTCCTCGAGGGCCGCCTGCGTCGCCGGGAGGTCCCCGACCGTGCCCGCGAGCCAGGCGTCGACGTCGGTCGCTCCGGTCGCGACCGGTCGGGGCGGGAACGCCCGCACGAAGGCGCGGCGGACCTCGCCGAAGCGGTCGGGACCGAGCGCGCGCACGGCGGCGGAGTCGATCCGCGCGGTCCAGATCGGGTCACGGTGCCGCCGGTAGTGGTCGAAGGTGAGGTGGGCGGCCAGGTCGAGGAGCGCGGCCGCCACGATCTCGGCGCCGGACACGGCGCGGGTGGGGCGCTCCCCCGCCCCGCGCACCTCGTCGATGCGGCGGGCCAGTCGTTCCGCTTCGGCGGCGCTCGGCACGACGAGGCGCCCACGCCCGTCGACCGACGCCGCCTCGATCGCGTACCGGGCGCGCGAGGTCGCCGAGACGTGGAGGCCGCGGCGCGGCCGGTCGTCGTCCGGGAACGGGTCCGAGGACGGAGCGGTGCTCATGGCGGGTCTCCTGCGCGATTCGGACCGGATCCGGTCCGGGGAAGGGTACGGTACGAGGACGTCGACGACCGTACCACGCGCGCCCGGCGGCTCCCGGGCGCGCCTCAGGAGCGAAGCCATGGCCGACCCCTCCATTCCCCGACCGCCCGCCGGACCCGCGGCGGCTCCCGCCCGGTCGCCCCGTCGCCGCCTGGGGGCCGCCGTCGTGCTCTGGACGTGCGTCCTCCTCCTGGCGCTGGTCGCCTGCACCGGGGAGGCGCCGCTGCCGGGCGATCCGTTGCGGTTCTCCACCGGGCAGCTGCCCGACCCGGTGCTCGCCGAGCCGTACCGCGGCGAACTCGCCGCCGCCGGCGGCCTGCGACCGTACGCCTTCCGGCTCGAGTCGGGCGCCCTCCCGCCCGGGCTGCGCCTGCAGGGCGGCGTGGTCGTGGGCGAACCGACCGAGCTCGGTCGCTACGAGTTCACCGTCGCCGTGACCGACGGAAACCTCGCGCGGAACGTACGGACGTACGCGGTCACGGTCCGCGACGTCCCGGTACCGACCGTTCGGATCGAGGTGCCCGAGACCGAGGTGCGCGACCGAACGACGGTGCGCACCCGGATCGAGGGCGCCCGCGACCTGCGCGCGATCCGGCTCCGGCTGACCTGGGGCGACGCTCCGGTACGCCTCGCCGAGGACGCTCCTCCCGCCAGCCGGCGTTCGGACGTGGCGCTGTTCTTCGAGGAGCGCGACGACGGCGTCGCGATCGACCTGGCGGTCCTGGGCGACCCGTGGACCGGCGACGGCGACCTGTTCGCGTTCGACCTCGAGATCGAGGAGGCCACCCGTCTCTCGCTCGCCTCCGAGTCGGAGCTTCTCTACTCGGGGCGCCACGCCTACCGCAGCGACCGGTTCGGAGCGCCGCGCAGCGGACCCGACGAAGAGGAGTCCGCCACGGAGGACGAAGGGCCCACTTCGGAGGCGGACGGGGACGGTCCGCAGGGCGACCCGGAGCCGGACGACGACCCGCAGGACGACGACCCGCCGGGTGCGGGCGGCTCGGACCCGGACGCCCAGGTACCGACGCCGCCCGACGAGGACGACGCCGAAGGGGACCGGCCGTGACGGCGACGGTCCGCACCTTCCTGACCGCTGTCCTGGCTTCGATCGTGCTGCTCGGTTCCGGGTCCGTGCGCGCCGGAACGGTCGTCGACCTGGACCTGCCCGCGATCGTGGCGGCGGCCGACCGGTTCGCGGAAGGAACGGTCGCCTCGGTCCAGACGATCGAGGACGGCGACGGAACGCCGTGGACCCGCGTCGTGATCGAGGTGCGGCGCGAGCTCGGCGAGCCGCCCGCCGACGCCGACGCGTCGTGGACCCTCGACTTCCTGGGCGGTACGCCCGAGGACGGACCGGAACTGGTGGTCGACGACCTTCCGCGCCCCGAGCCGGGCGACCGGGTGCTGGTGGCCTCCGACCGGGCCGAAGGACGGATCGCGCCGGTGGTCGGCGTCTGGCAGGGATGGTTCGAACTCGAGGCGGACGGCTGGACCGACGCGGCCGGACGGGTGCTTTCGGTCGGCCCGGACGGCGTCGTGCGCGGTACGGAGGCCGGCGACGTCGACGCGGTCCTCGACGCCTTGGAGCGCGGCGACTTCGGACCGGTCGCGCCCGAGCCCGGCGACGCGGCCGAACGCGACGAGCCCGTCGACGACGAGCCGACGGAGGACCGACCCGCCGACGGCGACGCGCTCCCGGACGCACCGCCGCAGCAGGAAGCGGACGCGCCCGACCGGTCCGACGCGCCCGAGCCGGTCGCCGTGCGCCTACGGGTGGAGGACGCGGACGCGGCCTCGGCGATGCGGACGGCGGCCGCGGCGTGGCGCGAGGCGGGGGCGCCGCTGAGGCTCGAGATCGAGGAGGCGGCGGACGACCGGGTCACGGTCGGCGCGAGCGACGCCTTCGGGCCGCACGCCCTCTCGTTCACGATGCGGAGCGGCGACCGACCGGGGGTCGAGCTGCGGCTTCGCCCCGGCACCGAGGGGCGGCGCACCGACCTGGGCATGAGGGAGCTGGCGTGGCTGGCCGGCGTGCCGGGTTCGGCGACCGGCCTCCGCTCCGGCCGCCTTCCCGCCGACGAGGAACTGCGTCCCAGCGACGCCGACGTCGCCGCCTGGAACGAAGCGCGCGGGGTCGGCGACGCCGACCTCACCGGCGACGGCCGGACCTCGTTCTACGACCTGGTACGGCTGGCCGAAGCGTTCGGACGGTCCGGGACCCGCCTTCCGGAGGACCTCGACCGCTCCGGACGGGTCGACGAGGGCGACCTCGAGCGTCTGCGGGAGCGGTACGAGTTCGATGCCCCGTCGCGGACGCCGCCGCCGGGCTACGTTCCCGCCGACGGGCGCTGAAGCCGACCGGCCCCGGGAGGCGGTCCGGCCGTCAGGCGCCGAGCAGGCGATCGACCAGGGCGACCCCGTCGAGGTCGCGGTCGGTGACGCCGCCGGCGTCGTGGCTGGTCCACGCCACCGTCAGGCGGTCGTAGACGAGCGTCAGGTCGGGGTGGTGGTCGCGCTTCTCGACCTCGATCCCGAGTCGGACCAGGAACGCCAGCGCCTCGCCGAACCCGCCGAACCGCAGTTCGCGCACGAGTCGGTCGTCCTCCACCCGCCAGGCGGAATCGGCGCCCAGAGCCTCGCGGATCGCGTCGTCGGTCATCGGTTCGCTCATGCCGCACCTCCGGACCCCAGCCTACGGTGCGGCGGGACGCGGCCGCGTCAGGCGCGTCGCCCGTCCGGACGTTCGTGGGGCGTCACGTTCGGGAGGAACGCGACCACCACCTGCTGATCGCCGTGCACGCACACGAACGTGCCGCCGGCGAGCGGTTCGAGCAGGTGTTCGCGGAAGGCGCCGATCACCTGGCCCGGCACCATCGCGACCAGGTTGTCGCTGCCGCGGGCACCGTACCGACGCACCGTGACGGTGCGTCCGCCGACCGTCACGTCGACCGGATCGCCGGTGAACGGCACCACCGTGGCGGGTTCGGTCGCGTCGTCCGCGCCGGTCAGGAGTTCGAGCGCCTGCGGCAGGTCCTCGGGACGGGCCCGCGTCGCCAGCTCGATCGTTTCGGCGAAGCCGTCGAGCCAGTCGGCGTCGAGTTCCGTGCCGATCGCCGAGGCGGTGCCCTGCAGCAGCCTCCGCAGCGCCTCGAACCGGTTCGGGGCCTTCGCGACGATCTGGCCGGAACGCCGGACGGCGGTGACCACCAGTCCGGTCGGCTCGGCCGGCGCGCCCGGCGAAAGCAGCCGCAGCATCGCCTGCACCTCGAGCGGTTCGGGGGCCGCGTGGTAGCGCACCACGGCCGCGGCCTCGGCGACGGACGCGGCGAGCGACGCGCCGGTCTCGCGCAGGCGCACGTGCAGGTAGTCGCCCTCGACGAACACCTCGACCTCGTCGCCGTCCACGTCGACGACCTGGTCGCCGGTGAGCGGCACCTCGACGTCGCCCAGGAACAGGTGCTTGCGGTCCCCTTCGACGGTCACGATCAGCGGCCGGCCCGCGAACGCCAGCCGGACCGGCCCGACCAGCCGCACCGTCAGCGCGCGCAGGTCCTCGGAGAGGTCGTTGCGCCTCAGGCCGGGCGACACGGCGAACAGCACGCCGCCCGAGAGCTGAGGCTCGTCGCCCTCGCCGCCGACCGACCTCGGGAGCAGCTGCGAGAGGCGCGTGAAGAAGGCGTCGACGTGCTCGGCGAAGCGGAGGGTGTCCTTGCGCAGGATCGTGCGCTGCTGCCGTTCGGTCCGCTCCCGTTCCTGCAGGCGCGCCTCGAGGTCCTCGCGCCGCGCCTGACGCTGCCAGTCGGGCAGACGTTCGCGCGCCAGGTCGCGCAGGGCGGCGCGCAGGTCGGACGCCGAAGGTCCCTTCGCCGGAACCGCGGAACGCTCGCCCGCGTACGGGTCGCTCGCCACCTCGAAGGCGATGCGGCGCACGTAGTCGAGGGAGGCGGCGCGCTCGATCTGCGGGGCGGGATCGCCGTCGCGGAGATGGAGCACCGCCTCGACCAGGTCGCGGCAGATGACGGAGAGGCTGCCGGTGTCGGAGAGCGACACCAACGGATCGACGCGGGCCGGCAACGGCTCGACGACGCGGAACTGCCGCAGGTTCACGTCGCGCGCGAAACCGGAAGCGTGCTTGTACCGTTCCAGGTTCCGCAGGGTCGCGTAGAGCAGGCGCGGGGTGACGCGTTCCCGTTCGGCGCGCCAGGCGGCCGCCAGGTTCTCGGCGAACCGCTCGACCTCGCGGCGGAACAGGCGCTGCGCGAGGCGCTGCAGCGCCTCCTGCTCGCGGCGCTCCCCTTCGCTCCGCGGCGCCGGCGCAGGCGCCAGTTCGGCCTCTTCCCCGTCGTCCAGGTCGAGGAGCAGGCCGGCGGCCGGATCGTGCGGCGCCGGGGCGTCGGAGGTCTCGAGCACCACCTCGTCGTCCCGGCGCGGCTCGGGGCGCTCACCGGTGAGGACGAGATCGTCGAACGTCGTCGCGGCAGGGGGCGCCCCGACGCCGGCGTCGTTCAGACCGGCTTCGCGACCGAGCGTGCGGAAGCGGTCACGGCGTTCGGCGTCGAGCCCGTCCAGGTTCCGTTCGATCCAGCGCCTCAGACGGTGGATCGAGTCCACGCCGCCTCGGACCGGCCGTCGGTGCCGCAGGTCGTCGACCTTGTATTCGAGCAGCTCCAGCGCGATCTCGGCAGCGTTCTCCATGAGATGCCCGAGTATACGGAGGCTCCGGGCGGCGGGGCGAGAAACCCCCCACACCGCGCCTTGACGGTCCCGCGTCCGCTGGGGGATGATGACGTGCGGTACGCGGCGCAGGCCGCCGAGGAGGTCCGTTCCATGCCCCACATCATCGCCGAGCCGTGCATCGGCACGAAGGACGCGTCGTGCGTCGACGTCTGT
>SLSQ01000023.1 GCA_007130355.1 Trueperaceae bacterium | reverse complement strand
GGGCGGACTAGGAGGCGCCCGCGCCCGCCGGCGCCGCGGGCGACGGGCGCGGTCCGATGGGCGGGCGGCCCGGCCGCTCCGGGATCAGCAGCCGCAAGCCGTTGGCGACCACGATCAGCGTGCCGCCCTCGTGCGCGACGACCGCGAGCGGCAGTGCCACGTTCCCGAGCAGCGTCCACGCCACCATGCCCGCCATCACCGCGAGGGCGAACGCCAGGTTCTGGCGGACGATCCGGCGGGCGCGGCGCGCCAGTCGGTGGGCGTCCGGAAGGCGCCCCAGGTCGTCGGCGAGCAGCGCCACGTCCGCCGTCTCCAGCGCCACGTCGCTGCCGGCGACGCCCATGGCGACCCCCACGTCCGAGGTGGCGAGCGCCGCGGCGTCGTTGATCCCGTCCCCGAGGTAGGCGACGGTGCCCGATTCGGCGTAGCGTCGCACCTCGCGCACCTTGTCCTCGGGGAGGAGCGAGGCGTGCACCCGCTCGGCGGGGATCCCGACCCGCGCGGCGACCGCGCCGGCGACCGCGGGCCGGTCCCCGGTCAGCATCGCGGTGCGCGCCACGCCCTGACGCGCCAGGGTGGCGAGCGCCTCGCGCACGCCCGCCCGTTCCGTGTCGGCGATCCCGAGCACCGCGAGCACCGTCGCCGGGCCGTCGGAACCGTTCTCGCCCAGGAGCACGGCGGTGCGGCCCTCCGCCTCGATCGCCTCCTGCGCCTCCAGGGCCTGCCTCAGGTTCGGTCCGGGCCGGACCCCGCGCTCTTCGGCCAGGCGCCGAGTTCCGATCCAAAGGGCGCGTCCCTCGACCCGCCCCGCCAAGCCGTGTCCCGGCAGCGCCCGCACCTCCGCCGCCTCCGGCACGGGGATCCGCTCCTCTTCGGCCCCGGCGACGACCGCGGCGGCCAACGGATGCTCGCTGCGGCGCTCGAGCGCCGCAGCCAGCCGCAGCGCCTCGTCCGCGCCCGCCTCGCCCAGCGCCCGCACCTCGACCAGGCGCATCCGTCCTTCGGTCAGGGTCCCGGTCTTGTCGAACAGGAAGGTATCGATCCGGCCGAACGCCTCGAGCGCCGCGCCGCCCTTGAACAGGACGCCGCGCCGCGAGGCGGCGGCCAGGGCCGAGAGCATCGCCGCCGGCACGCTGATCACGACCGCGCACGGGCTCGCCACGACGAGCAGCGTCGCGGTCCGGTAGAGGGCGTCCGACCACGGTTCGCCCGACGCCGTGAAGGCGACCAGCGCGACCGCCGAGCCGATCAGGACCCACGGGGTGTAGCGCCGCCCGAACCATTCGCTGATGCGTTGGGCGGGCGCGCGGGCCGCCTGCGCCTCGGTGACTCGCTCGACCATCCGCGCCAGGGTCGAAGCGGAGGCCGTCGCGGTGGTCCGGACGTCGAGGGCGGCGTGGCCGTTGACGGTGCCGGCGAACACGGAGTCGCCCGGCACGCGGTCGACCGGCACCGACTCGCCGGTGAGCGACGCCTGATCGACGGCGCTCGAGCCGGCGACGACGACCCCGTCGAGCGGCAGGCGCTCCCCGGGCAGGACCCGCACCACGGTGCCGACGGCGACCTCCTCGACGGGCACCTCGCGTCCGTCGTCCGGTCCCTCCACGAGCCGGGCGGTGTCGGGCCGCAACCGCATCAACGACGCCACCGCGCGGCGGGTGGTGCCCATCGCGTACGCTTCGGCGGTCTCGGCGGCACGGAACAGGAGCAGCAGGATCGCGCCGTCGCGGGCCTCGCCGACGGCGGCGGCGGCCAGGGCGGCCAGCAGCATCAGCAGGTCGATGTCGAGGTGCCGCGCCTTCAGGCTCCGAAGCGCCTGCGCGGCGGTCGGCAGGCCGCCGCTGGCGTAGGCGAGGGCGTAGCCGACGGTGGCCGCGCCCGGCGCACCGGCGACGGCAGCGGCGACGCCGAAGACGGTGCCGAGCAGGGTCGCGCCGGTGAGGATCAGGTCACGGCGAACGGCGGCGCGCTCGCGGGCGAGGTCGGCGTGCAACCGTTCGGCCGCCGACTCGGTGCGGGGCGCGGCGTCCGTCATGGACGCATGCTACGGCCGGGGGAGGGGGCGGTACGTCCTGCCCTTTACCCCACCCCCACCCCCTAGGGGGTACGCTGCGGGCCGACGGCCGGACCGAGCCGGTGGGGAGGACCACGCACGATGACCTTGGACACGAATCCTGCGAACGACGGCGCCGCGACCGAGGCGGCTACGACCCTCGATCTGAGCGTGGGCGGCATGACCTGCGCCGCCTGCAGCGCACGGGTCGAGCGCAGGCTCGGCCGGACCGACGGCGTGCTCGAAGCTACGGTGAACCTGGCGACCGAACGGGCGTCGGTCCGCTACGACCCGGGCCGGGTCGCCCCCGACGCGCTCGTGGCGGCGGTACGCGACGCCGGCTACGAGCCGCGCATCGAGGACACCACCCTCGACGTGACCGGCATGACCTGCGCCGCCTGCAGCACGCGCGTCGAGCGCGCCCTGGCCCGGACGCCCGGCGTGCTCGAGGCGAACGTGAACCTGGCGACCGAACGGGCCACCGTACGGGGCCTCGAAGGGGTCGCCACCCGCGAACTCCTGACGCGCGCGGTGCGCGACGCCGGCTACGACGTGGCCGCGCCGGAGGCCGACGGCGGCAGCGACCGGCACGCCGCCGCCGCCGAGCGCCGCGACGCCGAGACCCAGGCGCTGCGTCGCGACCTGATCTTCGCCGCCCTGCTCACGATCCCGATCTTCGTGCTCGACATGGGGGCGATGATCGTGGGTCCGTTCGGCGCCTGGGTCGAAGCGACGATCCCACGACCGACCCTGCACCTGCTCTTCTTCGTGCTGGCCACCGGCGTGCAGTTCGGACCGGGCCTGCGCTTCTACCGGAAGGGCGGGCCGGCGCTGCTGCGCGGCGCGCCCGACATGAACTCGCTGGTGATGATCGGGACCAGCGCCGCCTACGGCTACTCGGTGGTCGCCACCTTCCTGCCCGGCCTGCTGCCCGCCGGGACGGTGCACGTCTACTTCGAAGCGTCGGCGGTGATCATCACCCTGATCGTGCTCGGCCGCTACCTCGAGGCGGTCGCCAAGGGCCGCACCGGCCAGGCGATCCGGGCACTGATCGGGCTGCGGCCCCGCACCGCCCGCGTCGTCCGCGACGGCGAGGAACGCGAGATCGACGTCGCCGAGGTCCGCATCGGCGACCTGATCGCGGTGCGGCCGGGCGAGCGCGTCCCGGTCGACGGCCGCGTCGTCGGCGGCGAGACGCACGTCGACGAATCGATGATCACCGGCGAACCGATTCCCGTCGGCAAGACCGAGGGCGACGAGGTGGTCGGCGGCACCGTCAACGGCACCGGCGCCTTCCGGATGGAGGCGCGCGCCGTCGGGGCGGACACCGTCCTGGCGCAGATCATCGCCATGGTCGAGGCCGCCCAGGGCGCGAAGATCCCGATCCAGGCGCTGGTCGACCGGGTGGTGCTGGTGTTCGTGCCGGCGGTGCTGGTCGTCGCCGCGATCACCTTCGCCGTGTGGTTGTCGTTCGGACCGGAACCGGCGCTCACCTTCGCGCTGGTGAACACCGTCGCGGTGCTGATCATCGCCTGCCCGTGCGCGATGGGCCTGGCGACGCCCACCTCGATCATGGTGGGCACCGGCAAGGCGGCCGAAGCGGGCGTGCTGTTCCGAAACGGCGTGGCGCTGCAAGGGCTCGGTCAGGCGCGCGTGATCGCGCTCGACAAGACCGGCACCCTCACCACCGGTAAGCCGACCGTCACCGACGTGCATCTCGTTCCCGGGACCGACCTGGACGAGGACCGGGTGCTGCGCCTGGTCGCCGCGGCCGAAGCGGGGAGCGAACACCCGATCGGCGCAGCGATCGTCGCTGCCGCCCGCGAGCGCGGCATTCGGGTCGCCGAGGCGAGCGGGTTCGAGGCGGTGCCGGGACACGGCGTGCGTGCCGAGGTCGAGGGCGCGACCGTGCACGTCGGCGCCGCACGCTACCTCGACCGGCTCGGCGTGGACGCCGGCCCGACGCGCGCCGCGGCCGAGGCGCTCTCCGCGGAAGGGAAGACCGCGGTCCACGTCGTGATCGACGGCCGGGCGGTGGCGGTGGTCGCCGTCGCGGACGAGATCGCGCCGGCGACACCGGCCGCGTTGAAGGCGCTGCGGGCGCAGGGAGCGCGGATCGTGATGGTCACCGGCGACGACCGGCGGACCGCGGATGCGATCGCCGCGCGCCTCGGGATCGACGAGGTGCTCGCCGAGGTGCTCCCGAGCGGAAAGGCCGATGCCGTCGCCGAGCTTCAGGCCGACGGGACGCGCGTGACGTTCGTCGGGGACGGCATCAACGACGCGCCGGCCCTGGCGCGCGCCGACGTGGGCGTCGCGATCGGAACCGGTACCGACGTGGCGATCGAGGCGGCCGACGTGGTGCTGATGTCGAGCGACCTGCGGGGCGTCCCGAACGCGGTGGCGCTGTCGCGCGCCACCCTGCGGAACATCCGTCAGAACCTGTTCTGGGCGTTCGCGTACAACACCCTGCTGATTCCGGTCGCGGCCGGCGTGCTCTACCCGGCGACGGGGCTGCTGCTGTCGCCGATGCTGGCGGCGGCGGCGATGGGCCTGTCGAGCGTCTTCGTGCTCGGGAACGCCATGCGGCTGCGGTCGTTCCGGCCGCCGCTCGGACGGGGCGACGGGGGCGGACCGGACGGTGGGGCGCGGGTCCGGCGCCCCGCGGGCGGCGGCGCCGCGCCGGAGGGTGCGGCGGCGCACGCCGCCTGAACGATCGGCGGCGTCGGCTCTCGGTCGGCGGACCTCCGACGCGTTCCACGGAACCGCCGCCCTCCACGGAACGCGGAGCGGGCGACGCCATGTCGGCGCCGCCCGCTCCTCCCGTTCGGTTCCGTGCGGCGCCCGTCCGGCCGGCCGCGGTCGGCCGCCGGCGGTACCGCACGACGATCTCAGTCCTCGGCCACCACCACGACCGCCAGGTCGATCGTGACCTCGGGGTGCGGACGGTACGGGACGGTGTAGGAACCGAGGGTCTTGATCGGTTCCGCCAGCTCGATCTTGCGCCGGTCGATCTCGACGTCGTACGCCTGCTTGAGGGCGTCGGCGACGTCGCGGTTGCCGACCGAACCGTAGATCCGTTCCTCGCCGGCCTTGACGCGGATCTCGACCGCGGCGTCGGCGAGCATCTCCTGCAGACGCAGGGCGTCCTGCTTGCGTTCCGCCAGCTGGCGGGCGCGCTGCTCGAGCCGGGCGTTCATCTCGGCGCGCGCGGCGGCGGAGGCGGGAAGCGCCAGACCCTGCGGAACCAGCCAGTTGCGGGCGTAGCCGGACTTGACGCTGACCATGTCGCCGGCCTCGCCCAGGTTGTGGACGGGTTCGAGCAGGATCACGTTCACTTGCGCACCAGCTTCTCGGTGATCGGGACCAGGGCGAGCATCCGGGCGCGCTTGATCGTGGTCGCCAGGCGACGCTGGTGCTTGGCGCAGACGCCGGACCGGCGCCGCGGCAGGATCTTGGCGGTATCGCTGATGAAGCGGCGCACCATTCGGCTGTCGTGGTAGGCGGTGATCTCCATCTCGCCGGTGCAGAACGGACAGACCTTCGGCCTGCGTCCACGGCGTCCGCCGCCGCGACGACGCCCGCCTCCTCTACTGCTGCTCTCTCGTGCCATCAGAAGGGTAGATCCTCCTCGGGTGGGAATTCGTCGTCGATGTCCAACCGGCGATCCTGTCCTGCCTGGGCGCCGCGGGCGTCGTCCTTGTCGGGCGACGGTCCGCGGCGGGTTCCGGATCC
>SLSQ01000250.1 GCA_007130355.1 Trueperaceae bacterium | reverse complement strand
GCCGGTCCGCCGAAAGGAACGACGGATGCGCCGCGTGCGAGGATGGCGGAATTGGTAGACGCGCCAGACTTAGGATCTGGTGGCTTTGTCCGTGCGGGTTCGAGCCCCGCTCCTCGCACCACCCATTTCGGCGGGCCCGCGCTCGCCGACGATCGTTGCCCCCCACGCGTCGCGACGCGCGACGCCGGCCGGCCCTGCCGCGGGCCAGGTTCGAAAGGACGCCGGATGGAAAGCACCCTCAAAGAGAAACGACCGGTCCACGCGACCGTCGAGGTGACCCTCGACGCCGGACGCGTCGACGCCGCCTTCGAGACGGTCCTCGGACAGTACGCACGGCAGGTGCGCGTCCCCGGGTTCCGTCCCGGCAAGGCGCCGCGCGGGGTGCTGCGCAAGAAGATCGGCGAGGAGGCGCTCGCCGGCGAGGTGCGCGAGTCGCTCGTCGACGCCGCCTACCCCGAGGTCGTTCGCGAGCACGAGCTGCAGCCGATCCACGCCCACGTCCACGGCGACGCGCCGAAGCCGGGCGAGCCGTTCACCTTCGAACTGCACGTCGACCTCTACCCCGAGTTCGACCTGCCCGACGTGGACGAGATCGTGCTCGACGCCGCCGAGGAACCGGTCACCGACGCGATGGTCGAGGAGACGATCGAGAACCTGCGGCGCGAGCACGCGACGATGGTCCCGGCCGAACGTGCGGTCGAAGCGACCGACCAGGTGATGATCGAGACGGTCGGCGACGATGATCAGCCCCGCGAGGAGGGCAGCGTCATGCCGGTCGACATGGAGACGGTCGGCGACGCGATCGCCGAGCAGCTCCTGAACCACGCGATCGGCGACGTGGTCGAGCTCTCCCTCGAGGACCCCTCCAAGCGGGACGACGAGGGCACGCCCGGCACGACCACCATGCGGGTCCGCATCCAGGACGTCAAGGCGAAGGAGAAGCCGGAGCCGGACGACGAGTTCGCCAAGACCCTCGGCTTCGAGTCGTGGGACGAGGTCCTGAAGGCGATCCGCGACAGCCACGAGAACCAGGCCAAGCAGCGTGCCGACGAGGAACGCCGCGAGGAGTTCGTCGAGAAGCTGCTCGAAGGGACCGAGCTCGAGACGCCCGGGCACCTGCTGAACCGGCGCAAGGCGGCGCTGCTCGAGAACCTGGCCGAGGACCTGAAGAAGCAGGGGATCGAGATCCGGTCGTACCTCGAGAACCTCGAGAAGGACGGCAAGCGCGAGGAGTTCGAACAGGAGCTGCAACGGAGCGCCGAGAAGAGCGTGAAGCGCGATCTGGTGCTCGAGAAGCTGCTCGAGGCGCACCCGGCCGAGGTGAGCGACGAGGAGTTCGACGCCGCAGTGACGCACCTCGCTTCGCGCGAACGCACCACGCCCGCCGCCTTCCGCGAGGACCGCGGCGACGAGTGGCTCACGAACTACCGTTTCCTGCTGATGCGCGACAAGGCGCTCCGCACGGTCGTGGCCCGCCTCGTCGCCCGCCAGGAGGGCGACGAAGCCCCGAGCGACGGGACCGACGCCGAGGACTGACCGGCCTGCCGGTCCAGGGGCCGCCGCCCCCCTCGCTCACGCGAACGTGAGCACGGAGGGGGGCGGCGGCCTCTGGTATCGTGCCGCCATGCCGCTGGTTCCGTACGTCATCGAGCAGACCGGGCGCGGAGAACGCACCTACGACGTCTACAGCCGTCTGCTGAAGGAACGGATCATCTTCCTCGGAACGCCGGTCGATTCCGAGGTCGCGAACGTGGTGGTCGCGCAGCTGTTGCTGCTCGAATCGCAATCTTCGGAACAGCCGATCAACCTGTTCATCAACTGTCCGGGCGGCGAAGTGTACGCCGGCCTCGCCATCTACGACGTGATGCAGTACATCAAGGCTCCCGTGCACACGAACTGCGTCGGGATCGCCATGTCGATGGGTTCGGTCATCCTCGCCGCCGGCGCGAAGGGCCACCGCGTCGCCCTGCCGCACAGCCGGATCATGATCCACGCCGGCTCCGCCGGCTTTCCGCGCAGCAGCCTGCCCGACCTCGAGGTCCAGGCCCGCGAGTACGCCGAGATCCGCGAGATCATGGAGTCGATCTACGAACGCCATACCGGCCACGGCCGCGAGAAGCTGCGGCGCGACATGGAGCGGGACAACTTCATGTCCCCCTCCGCCGCCGCCGCGTACGGGTTGATCGACCGCGTGGTCGAGCCGCGCACGGCGGCGGCCGAGCCGACCGGTTCCGGAGGCTGACGTGGCCGGCTCCACCCCGCCCCGTTGCGGCTTCTGCGGGCGTCCGCACGATCAGGTCCGGCGGCTCGTCGCCGCCGAGCACGGCCGCATGCACATCTGCGACGAGTGCGTCGCCCGTATCGACATGGCGCTGACGCAGTCGGCCGAGCCGGAACCGACCCCGCCGCCGTCGTTCCACGTGCCGACGCCGCGCGACCTCAAGCGGCAGCTCGACGAGTGGGTGATCGAGCAGGAGGACGCGAAGCGGACCCTCGCCGTCGCGGTGCACAACCACTACCTGCGCCTGCAGAACCCGACCGCCGACCTGCAGAAGACGAACATCCTCATGGTCGGCGCCTCCGGCACCGGCAAGACGTTGCTGGCGCAGACGCTCGCGAAGTCGCTGCAGGTACCGTTCGCGATCGCCGACGCCACCACCCTCACCGAGGCCGGCTACGTCGGCGACGACGTCGAGAACGTGATTCTGCGCCTGCTTCAGGTCGCCGACCACGACGTCGCGGCCGCCGAACGCGGCATCGTCTACATCGACGAGATCGACAAGATCGCCCGCAAGTCGGAGGGGGCGAGCATCACCCGGGACGTCTCGGGCGAGGGCGTGCAGCAGGCGCTCCTCAAGCTGATCGAGGGCACCACCGCGCACGTGCCGCCGCAGGGCGGCCGCAAGCACCCGCACCAGGAGCTGGTGCCGGTCGACACCCGCAACATCCTCTTCCTCTGCGGCGGCGCGTTCGAAGGGCTCGACGACCTCGTCCGCAACCGGGTCGACGTCAGCCGCGTCGGCTTCCAGACGGGGGACGAGACCCAGGTCCAGGAGGCCGAGATCCTGCCCGAGGACCTGATGCGCTACGGACTGATCCCGGAGCTGATCGGGCGGCTGCCGGTCACGGTGCGCCTGCACGAGCTCAGCGTCGACGCGCTGGTCGAGGTGATGACGCGTCCCCGCGGCGCCCTCGTCAAGGAGTACCGGCAGCTGTTCGGACTCGCCGGGGTGGCGCTCGAGTTCTCCGAAGCGGCGCTGCGCGAGGTGGCCCGGCGCGCGCTCGACCGGGGGACCGGCGCGCGCGCCCTGCGCTCGATCCTCGAACGCACCCTGAACGAACTGATGTACGAGGTGCCCGGCTCGAACGTCACCGCCGTCCGCATCGAGCCGGAGGACCTCGACGATCCGGCGCGTCCGCTCGAACGGGCGGAGCGCCGCAAGACCGCCTGACCGACCCCCTACGGCCCGCGTGCCGCCGCCCGCCGACGGTAGGCCCTACGGCCGCCCGCCCGACGTCCGCCCGCGCCCGCCGTGAGCGGACGTCGTCAGGCGCTCGGCGCTTCGGCCGCCTGCAGCGCACGCAGGCGCTCGACCACGGTCCCGAAGCGACGGGCCGCCTCGTCGACCTGCGCCTCGTCCAACGCGTCCGGCGCCTCCGGACCGTTCGGCAGACCCAGGCTGAACCGCACGCTCGCGCGGGCCGCGTCGGGCGCGAGTCCGAGGGCGGCGAGCACGTGGCTCGGCTCGACGCTTCCGGCGGCGCAGGCCGACCCGGCGCTGACCTCGACCCCCGCCTGATCCAGCGCGAGCCGCAGCGACTCGCCGTCGACCCCGTCGACCCGCACGTTGAGGTGCTTCGGACCGCGCGGCTCCGCCCCGTTGCGGTGCACGCCCGGCAGCGCCGTCACCGCCGCTTCGAGCCGGTCCCGCAGCGCAGCGACCCGCCCGGACCGCGCCTCCAGGTCGTGCGCGGCCCCCTCGGCGACGGCTCCGAACGCCACGATCATCGCGACCGGGTGCGTACCGGCGCGGCGACCGCGCTCCTGCGCCCCGCCGCGCAGCTGCGGCACCAGGGCGCGGCCGTCGCGCACCAGCAGCGCACCGACGCCGGGCAGGCCGCCGATCTTGTGCGCCGAGATCGTGGCGAGGTCGATCCCGTGGCGGTGCAGCTCGAGCGGCGCGTACCCGAACCCCTGCGCCGCGTCGCAGAGGAAGGCGGCGCCGTGCGCGTGCGCCACATCGGCGAGGGCGGCGACGTCGGCGCGGCCGCCGGTCTCGTTGTTCGTGTGCATGACCGCGACCAGCGCGACCGGACCCTCGATCGCGTCGAGCGCCGCGCGCAAACGCTCGGCGTCGGGCACGCCGTTCGGTCCGGGGGGCACGGTCCGCACCGGCCGGCCGCGACGCGCCTCGCGCTCGGCCGCCGCCAGCACGGCCATGTGCTCGGTCGCACCGACCACCAGCGCCGCGTCGGCCGGCGCCGCCTCGAGCGTCCCGTGCAGCCCGAGCGCCACCGCCTCGGTCGCGCCGGAGGTGAACACCACCTCGGCCGCCAGGGCGCCCGCCGCCGCGGCGATCCGTTCCCGGGCGGCGTCGACCGCGGCCCGGGCCCGCTGACCGGAGCGATGCACCGACGACGGGTTCGCGGCCACGTCGTCGGCGAGCCACGGCCACGCCGCCTCGCGCGCGAGGCGCGCGACCGGACTGGTCGCGGCGTGATCGAGGTAGATCTTCACGGTCGAGGCGCGGCGGCCGGGTCAGCGGACGCTGCCGGCGAACTCCTCGGGGAGCGGTTCGATCTGGAGCAGGGTGCGCTCGCGCATCATGTCGGCGACGGTCGTGCCGGAGAGGACGCGGCGGACCGCCCGGTCGACCTCGCGCCAGAGCGCCTCGGTGGCGCAGGCGCCGACGTGGTCGCAGTTCGCTTCGTCGTCGATGCAGGCCACCGGCGCGACGGAGCCTTCGAGCAGCTCGACCACTTCGAGCGCATCGATCCGGTCGGGCCGACGGGCGAGGCGGTAGCCACCGTGCGCGCCGCGCACGCTCTCGACCAGGCCGGCGCGGCGCAGCACCGCGAAGATCTGCTCCAGGTACTGGTGCGAGAGCGCCTGCCGCTCGGCGACGGTGCGCAGGCTGGTCGGCCGGTCGCCGCCGACGGCGACCTCGACGAGCGCGCGCATTCCGTACTGGGCCTTGGTCGAAATCCACATGAGCGTGATTCGCACCCTACCGCGGCCCCAGACGGCGGTCAACGCGCCGCGATGCCGCCTCCGCCGGGCTCGGGCAGGAGCGTGAGCGGATCGAGCGCCCGGCCGTCGCGACGCACCTCGAAGTGCAGGTGCGGGCCGGTCGAGGCGCCGGTGGTGCCCACGGCGCCGATCCGGTCGCCGCGCCCCACCCGGGCGCCGGTCGCGACGTCGATCCGGCTGAGGTGCGCGTAGCGCGTCTCGAACCCGTCCTCGTGGCGCAGGTAGACGGCGTACCCGTACGCACCGATCCATCCGGTCCGGTGGACCACGCCGTCCCGCGCCGCCAGCACCGGCGTGCCGGTCGGCGCGCCCAGGTCGAGGCCCTGGTGGTAGCGGTTCCCGGCCACCGACACCGCACGCCACCCGAACCGGCTGGTGATCCGCGGCGCGATCGCGAGCGGCCACCGGAAGCCGTCGTCGGGTGGCCGGAGTCGGACGCCCGCCAGGTGGTCGGGAAGAGCGCGCAGCGCCGTCAGCCGCAGGGCCGCGTGCGCATCGACGGGCGCCGCCGCGGAGGGACCGGGACCGCCCGTCGCCCCGACGCCGGGTG
>SLSQ01000078.1 GCA_007130355.1 Trueperaceae bacterium | reverse complement strand
CCGCTTCGAGGGTCGCGATCCGCTCGCGGGCGCCGGTCAGCAGGTTCACGGTGCGATTCGGACGGCTGGGGCCGGGATCAGACCTCGCCGACGCCGACGAGCTGGATCTCGAAGGTGAGCGGCTGGCCGGCGAGCGGGTGGTTCGCGTCGAGGGTGACCTGCTCCTCGTCCATCTTCGCGACCGTGACGGGCACGGCGGTGCCGTCCGGCTGCTGCAGCTGGAGCGGGGTGCCGACGTCGACCTCGAGGTCCTCGGGCAACTGCTCGCGCGGAACGTCGAGCATCAGGTCGTCGCGGCGTTCGCCGTAGGCGTCGCCGACGTCGAGCCGGGCCTCCTTGGTCTCGCCGACCTGCATCCCTTCGGCGGCGCGTTCGAAGCCGGGGATGACCTCCCCTTCGCCGATCGTGAACGAGAGCGGATCCCGTCCTTCGCTGCTGTCGAACACGGTGCCGTCGTCGAGCTTGCCGGTGTAGTGGATCTTGACGGTGTCGCCTTGCTTCGCGGTGCTCATTCGGTTCCTCCTGGGGGACGCCCCCGGGGGACGCCTTCGTGCGTGCGGGTACCTGCGTGCGTGTCCGTAGGTACGTCTGCGTGCGTGCGGTCGCAGCGTGCCGGAGGGCCGGCCGATGCGCGCCGCGCGGGGCGGGACGTCGCCCCGCCGCGCACCGGAGGGTGGCACGGGCGCCCGGGGGCGGATGTCGTCCAGCGGTCGTTCGCCCCACGCCCGGACCTGCGCTCGGACCCACGCTCGGACCGGCGTCCGGCCGGCGCCCGGATCCGCGACGCCGCCGCGCCGCGTTCCGCGCGACCGGCTTCAGAATCCGACCGCGTGGCCGTCCTTGCGGTGGTCGCTGCCGGCGACGTAGGCGCCGGAGGGGAGCCGTTCGATCAGTTGCGCGCCGCCGAAGCCGAAGTCCTGATCCGGTTCCGTCCGCTCGATGCGGTGGCCCTTCGCGACGAGGGCGTCGAGTACCTCCGGATCGAAGGTGCTCTCGACCGCCACGGTGCGGCCCTCGACCACGCGCCAGCGCGGCGCGTCGCTGGCCGCCTGCGGGTTCTGGCCCCAGGTCACCGTCCGCAGCACCATCTGCAGGTGCCCTTGCGGCTGCATCGGTCCGCCCATCACCCCGAAGGCGGTGCGCGGCCGGCCGCCCTCCGTGAGGAAGGCGGGGATGATCGTGTGGAACGGCCGTTTGCCGGGCCCGACCCGGTTGGGGTGGCCCGGATCCAGGACGAAGCCCGCCCCCCGGTTCTGCAGCGCCACGCCGGTCCCGGGCACGACCACGCCGGAACCGAAGCCGGCGTAGTTCGACTGGATGAACGACACCATGCGGCCCTCGGCGTCGGCGGTGGCCAGGTAGACGGTGCCGCCCCGCTCCGGGACGCCGTACGCGGGATCGCCGGCACGGGCCGGATCGATCGCCCGGGCCCGCTTCGCGAGGTAGGCGTCGTCGAGCAGGGCGTGCGGATCGAACTCGACGTGGTCGGGGTCGGCGACGTAGCGATGGGCGTCGGCGAAGGCGAGCTTCATCGCCTCGATCTGCAGGTGCACGGCGTAGGCCGAGTCGACCGGCGCGTCGCGCACGTCGGTGTGCCGGAGGATGCCGAGCGCGATCAGCGCGGCGAGCCCCTGGCCGTTCGGCGGGATCTCGTGCAGCTCGGTGCCCTCCCACGCGGTGGCGATCGTGCCGACCCAATCGGCGCGGTGGGCGTCGAGGTCGGCGTCGCTCAGGACGCCCCCTCCAGCGCGCACGTGGGCCGCGATCCGTTCCGCCAGCGGTCCGCGATAGAACGCCTCCCCCTCCGTGTCGGCGATCGCGCGCAGGGTCTCGGCCTGTTCGGGGAAGCGCCAGGTCTCGCCGGCGCGGGGGGCGCGGCCGTCCGGCAGGAAGGCGGCGGCGAAGTCGGGGCGTTCCCCGAGTACGCGTCCGCCGGCCTCCCAGGCGCGGGCCGTGATCGGCGAGACGGGAAAACCGTGCTGGGCATGGTCGATGGCGGGCTGCAGCAGGTCCGCGAACGGGAGTCGCCCGAAGCGGCGATGGGTCTCGACCCAGCCGGAGACGACGCCGGGGGTGGTGACGGAGAGCTCGCCCCGTGCCGGCATCGCCTCCATGCCGTCGAAGCGGCCCGGCTCGAGCGCGCGGGGCGAGCGGCCGGAGGCGTTCAGGCCGTGCAGGGCCTCGCCGTCCCAGAGGATCGCGAAGGCGTCGCCGCCGAGTCCGTTGCTGGTCGGTTCGACCACCGTCAGCGTCGCGGCGGCGGCGATCGCCGCGTCGACGGCGTTGCCGCCGCGCGCGAGGGCGTGCAGGCCGGCCGAGGCGGCGAGCGGTTGGCTGGTGGCGACGACGTTGCGGGCGAGGACCGGCTGCCGGTTCGCGGGGTAGGGGGTGCGGACGTCCATCGGGTTCCTCCGTCGGGGGTTCGTGCGGCGCGAGGCGGCGACGACCGGGTACGGGTCAGGCGGCGTCCCCAGGCGATCTGGGCACGGCGGCGCGGGCGAGACCGCCGCACGCGACGATGCCGATACCGTACCCGAGCGCCGCCAACGCGACCAGCGCAGCGAGCGCCACGAGGCCCTGGCCGGTCGCCACGGCGAAGGCGGCGAACCAGACGGGGGTGGCGAACAGGACGGCCGACACGAGCGTCTGCGCGAGCGCGCCGGTACGGACGGTGCGGAGCCGAGCGGCGGCCTCGGCCGCGTCGTCGGCGTCGGCGAGCATGCGGGCGGCTCGGTTCGTGGCGAGCACGCCGAGACGCACGACGAAGATGCCCACGCCGAGCTGGAAGATCGCGAACGCCACCAGCACGCCGGCCACGAACGGGTCGCCCCCGCCCCCCTCGGTCGCCAAGCCGACGAGCGCGCCGACCCCCGCCGCGAACACCGTCTGCACGCCGAAGGCGACGACGAGGGCACCGCGGAGCACGCCGGAGACGGCTCCGACGGAGAGCTCCGCGTCGGTCAGGTACGGACGCAGCAGGCGCGCGACACGGGGTCCGGGGCCGTCAGGACCGGACGGCGTCGGCCGGTTCAGTGGGCGTCGTGCTCTTCGGGCGACTGGTGGTCGAACCAGATGCCCAACTTGACCAGCACGTACGAGGCGATGACCATGCCGAGCATCACGAACGCCGCGTTGGTGAGGATTTCGATCAACGTGCTCACGGCGGCATCCTACCCCAAGCTCCGCGCCATCCGGGCGGCCGACCTGAGGAACCGGCGGGTGAGCAGCAGGGCGGCCAGCGCCAATCCGGCGACGAGTCCGCTCCAGAGGCCCTCGCCTTCGAGGCCGACCGGGAAGGCGAGGACGGTCGCGACCGTCATCCCGACCGCCCAGTACGAGATCAGGGAGATGATCATCGGGGCGCGCGTGTCGCGCAGGCCACGCAGCGCCCCGGCGGCGGCGACCTGGATCCCGTCGACCACCTGGAAGAGGGCGGCGATGCCGAGGAACGAGGCGGCGAAGCGCACGGCGGCGAGGTTCGCGGGGTCGTGCACGTTCAGGAACAATGCGATCACCGGCATCGGGGCGAAGCGGAAGAGCGCGGCGGTGAGCAGCATCACGCACGCCGAGAGGACGATGCCGGTCAGGCCGGCGCGCCGCATGCCGACCGGATCGCGGCGTCCCACCGCCTGACCGACCCGGACGCCGGTGGCGATCGACAGACCGACCGGAATCATGAACGTCACCGACGCCGCTTGCACCGCGATCTGATGGCCGGCGAGGGCGGCCTGTCCGAACAGGCCCATCAGGAGGGCGGTGAAGGCGAACAGGCCCCCCTCGAACCCGAGCGTGAGTCCGATCGGCCAGCCGACGCGGAACAGTTCGCGCAGCACGGTCGGGTCCGGCCGGCGCAGGCCGCGCAGCACCCGGTAGCGGCGGTAGCGGAGGGCGACGTAGCCGGCGGCGGCCAGCGCCATCACCGTGTACACGATCGAGGTAGCGACGCCGGTGCCGACCAGGCCGAGCTCCGGAAACCCCCAGCGGCCGAACATGAAGGCGTTGTTCGCGAGCACGTTCAGAGCGATTCCGACGAACAGGATCACCATGATCGGTCGGGTGTCGGAGAGCCCCTCGAGGAAGCCGCGCAGGGCCACGAGCAGCAGCGAGGGGAGGAAGCCGAAGGCGGCGGCGCCGAGGTACCCCCCGGCCAACGCCGCGCTGCCGGGCTCCTGCCCGGTGGCCAGCAGGATCGATTCGATGTTCAGGAACAGCGCGACGCCCGGGACGGACAGCAGCGCCGCGAGCCAGATCCCCTGCCGGGCGGCGCGACCGGCGCGGTCGGGATCGTTCGCGCCGTGCGCCTGCGACACCAACGGCGCGACCGAGAACAGGACCCCCATCGAGACGATCGACACGAGCCCGAACACGACGCTGCCGAGCGCGATGCCGGCCAGCGCGTCCTGACCGAGCCGTCCGGCCATGAGCGTGTCGACGAAGCTCATGCTCATCTGGGCGATCTGCGCGAGGATCAGGGGGAACGCGACCCGCATCAGGTCGAACAGTTCGCGGCGGATCAGGGGGAGGGGCGGTCGCCGCATCCGCGCCACCATACATGCGCGGCACCGTGGACGACGGCCCTCCTCGGCGGCCGTCGGGCGCTCACCGAGCACGAGCGGCTCCGGGGTAGCATCGAGCCATGCTGCGCATCGTGCTCCTCGTCGGCATCGTGGTCCTCGGGGCCCTCTTCGCCCTCCTCGCGTTCGGAGGCGGGTCGTGGTTCGGCCTGAGCCCTCGGGATTCGGGACCCGACCCGGTCACGGTCCTGTTCGAGACCGCCGAGTCGGGCGACCGGGACGCGTTGATCGCCCTCTACGAGGGCGGGGAGGACGCCCCCGCGCCGGAGGAGCCGCCGGAGGTCGACGCGCGCGATCCGTTCGGGCGCACGCCCGCCATGATCGCCGCCGGTTCGGGCCACGACGCCCTGCTCCTCGAGCTGCTCGACCGCGGCGCCGACGTGCACGCGCAGGACGATTCCGGCCGCACGCCGCTGATGCACGCGGCGGCGTCGGCGCCGTCGGCCACCACCGCGCTGCTGCTGCTGAACGCCGCGTCCGATCCGCACGTTCAGGACGAGGAGGGCGACCGCGCGCTCGAGCTGGCCGCGTCGAACTCCGCCGTGCGCGGCAGCGGCCTGTTCGGCCGGCTGCGGGAACTCACCGAGTTCCCGGAGTCGCTCCGCGCCCTGCGCGGGGGCGAGGCGTTCTCGCGAGCATGGCCGGCGGCGTACGTCGTGCCGGTCGAAGGGGCGAACCTCAGCTCCCGGGCCAGCCACCTGCCCGGCGCGCCGCGCGCCTACCGGAACGGGACGCACGAGGGGTTCGACTTCTACGACGGCACCGTGAGCGTCGAGATCGCCTACGGCACACCGCAGCGGGCGGTGGCGTCGGGGGTGGTGATCCGTGCGGACGTCGACTACCAGGAGTTGACGATCGAGGAGTACGACGCGCTGATCGCGAGCGCGCGCGGCGACCTGTCGACACCGGACGACGTGCTCGACGCGCTCCGCGGGATGCAGGTGTGGATCCGGCATCCGGGCGGGTTCGTGACGCGCTACGCCCACCTGTCCGGGGTCGCGGAGGGGATCGTCGAGGGCGTGCCCGTGCAGCAGGGCGCCACCATCGGCTTCACCGGCAACTCGGGCACGATCGAAGCGGCGCAGGGCACGGAGGACGATCCGCATCCGCACGTCGAGATCTGGCAGGGGGACGCGACCTACCTGGGCGAGGGCCTCGATCCGGACGCGATCTACGCGCTCGCGGCGCAGGTGTTCGGGGTCGCGGCGTTGCCGCCGTTCACCGATACCGGGCTCGACTTCCGCT
>SLSQ01000097.1 GCA_007130355.1 Trueperaceae bacterium | reverse complement strand
CGCGCTCCGAGCCGGGCGGAACCGACGTGCACCTGCTGGCGCGGGACGCAGCGGCGGTGCGGGCGGCGCTCGAGGAGGCGGGCGCGGCGCCGGGCGACGTCGGCACGCTCGAGGTCTCGCGGGTGCGGGCCGGACGCCCCCGCGCCGGAACCGAGGCGGGGGAGGGCGTCCTGCCGCAGGAGGCGGCGCTCGACGACGCGATCTCGACCCGGAAGGGGTGCTACCTCGGCCAGGAGATCATGGCGCGGATCGAGGCGCGCGGCCGCGTCCGCCGCGGCCTGGCGCGCCTGACCTTCGACCGCCTCCCGAACGAACGCCCGCTCGTGAACGGAGCGGGCCGCACCGTCGGCCGCCTCGGGACGGTCGTGCGCGATCCGGAATCGGGTCCTTCGGCGTTGGCGGTCGTGCGACGGGACGTGCGAGCGGACGACCTTCGCTGCGGCGACGCCCGGGTGCGGACGCTCGCGTTCACGGCGGACGCGGCCGCCGAGGCGCCGGCGTGACCGAACGGCGGGAGGCGGCCGCACGCCCCGCCCCGGGCGCGGGCGCGTCCGCTCCGCTCCGCATCCTGATCGCGAAACCGGGCCTCGACGGGCACGACCGGGGCGCCAAGGTGATCGCGCGGGCGCTCCGCGACGCCGGCATGGAGGTCGTGTACACCGGCCTGCGTCAGACGGCGCCGATGATCGTGGCGGCCGCCATCCAGGAGGACGTCGACGCGGTCGGACTCTCGGTCCTCTCCGGCGCCCACCTGCACCACTTCCGCGCCGTCGCCGAAGGGCTCGCGGCCGAAGGGGCGGAGGACGTGCTGCTGTTCGGAGGCGGGATCGTACCGGAGGCCGACCGGTCGGAGCTCGAGCGGATCGGCGTGGGCCGCGTGTTCGGACCCGGCACGCCGACGCACGAGGTGGTCGCCTACCTTCGGGGCGAGGTCGCACGCAGGGGCGCCGACCTGCTAAGGTGATTCCGGCCGGACGCGTGCGTTCCGGTCCGCTCGCTCGTCGCCGGGACCCAGGCGGGTCCTACGGCGCGCCGTGCCGCCCTCCGCGAGGGGGCGGGCGACCGAGCACCGAACCCCTCCGGAGGACACCCGCCTGCATGATCCGCAGCCTCTCGATCGTCGCGCTCGCACTCCTCGCCTCCGCCGCCTTCGCGGCCGACGCCTACGCGCTCCGCATCGTCCGACCGGGCGACACGCTCGGTCAGGTCGCGTCCCTGTACCGCCTGCCGGTCGACGCGTTGCTCGAATCGAACGGCCGCAACGGCACCACCGTCCACCCGGGCGAACGGATCCGCGTGCCGCTCGGCGAAGCGCTCGGCGGTCTGGCCGAACCGGCGCCGGAGCCGCCCCCCGGCTTCGGGCGGCACGTGCTCGCTCCGGGGGAGACCCTCAGCGAGATCACCTCCCGCTACGGGATCGGCATCGACGACCTGGTCGGCGCCAATCCGGACCTCAGCTCCCTCGACCGGCTGCCGGTCGGGGTCGAACTGCTGATCCCGCCCGGTTCGGGCCTCCTGGTCCGCTGGGAGCCGGACCTGGACCTCGGCGAGGTCCTGAGGCGCCACGACGCCGACCCGGTGCGCGTGCTCCGCGCCAACGCGATCCACGCCCCGAGCGACCTCGAGCCCGGGATGCTGCTGTGGCTGCCCGGCATCGCGCCGACCACCGCCCTCGAACGCCTCGCGCAGGTCCGGGAGATGGAGAACCGCTACGTCTGGCCGGTCCACGGACGGATCACCAGCTACTTCGGGCGGCGTTCGATCGGCATGGGCACCTCGAACTTCCACCGCGGGCTCGACGTCGCCGCGCCGACCGGCACGCCGATCGCCGCGGCCCGCTCGGGCACCGTCACCTTCGCCGGCTGGTACGGCAGCTACGGCTACCTGGTGCGGATCCGTCACGCCGGCGGGGACGAGAGCTGGTACGCCCACAAGAGCCGGATCCTGGTCGACGTCGGCCAGTCGGTGGCGCAGGGCGACCTGATCGGGCGGGTCGGGTCGACCGGCCTCTCGACCGGCCCCCACCTGCACTTCGAGATCCGACGCAACGGCACGGCGATCGACCCGCTCGGCGAACTGAACTGAGGCGACGTGGCGGGACCGACCGAGCCCCGAACCCCGTAGCGTCGCGCGGCGCGCCCCGAGATCCGGGGCGCGCCGCGTTTCAGGCGGTGCCTGCGGTCGATCGCTGCGGCGCCTCCCGGCGGCCGCGTCGCGTCAGGCCGCGTCCTCCGACCGGTTCCACAGGATCCGCCCGCAGTTCGGGCAGCGCACCACGCCCGATCCGGCCCGCTTCGCCTTCTGCAGCACGTGGATCGGGAGCTTCACGGCGCACCCCCCGCAGCTGCCGCCCGAGAGTTCGACCAGGCCGACGCCGCGTCGGGCGCGGCGCACCTGTTCGTACTGCGCGAGGAGCGGTTTCGGCACCTCGCCGGCGGCGGCTTCTCGTTCGGCCGCGAGGCTCCCTTCGCGGCGGTCGATCTCGTCGAGCCGTTCCCGCTCCCGACCCTCCATCTCCTCGAGGCGCGGCGTCAGCTCCGCCGACGCCTCCTCGAGCTCGGTCACGGCCGCCTCGAGGCCCTCGAGCTCCTCCATCAGCGGCAGCACGTCCTCCTCGATCTCCTGCGCCCGGGTCGAGAACTGCAGCTCCTGGTTCTGGTACTGCGCCGCCTCCTTGGGCGAGTCGGCGCGCAGTGCCGACTCCGACGCCGACTTGGTCCGTTCGCGGAGCGCGGCCAGCTCCCGTTCCGCCTCGCGCACCCGCGCCCGCAGCGCGTCGCGCTCGGCGGTGCGGGCGTCGAGGCGTTCCTCGAGTTCGGTGCGTTCCCGGCGCAGCGCGACCAGGTCGGCCGGGACGTCGGCGCGTTCCGCGTCGAGCGCGTCGAGCTTCAGGTCCCGCTCCTGTACTTGGTTCAGTCGTTCGAGCATCGTGCCCTCCCGTGGCCGTTCGGGACCCGCCGTGCGCGGGCGGCCGGGACGCGCCTCCGGACGCGTCGCTGCCGGGCCGCGAAGCAAGAACTCCGTTCGGCCGAGGCCGAACGGAGCGTAGGGTCGCCCGATCGTGGTGTCATCGCGGTCACGCCCCGCATGCTAGCACGCCGCCCGCGGTACGCTGTGCGCCGTGATCGAGGACGGCCCCGAGTCGACGATGCAGCGCTGGCAGGCCCACGCCGCGGAGGCGACGCTGTTCGCGCGCCCCGAAGGGAGCCCCCTGCTCGAGGCGGAGGTGGCGGGCGCCTGCCTGCAGCTGCTCGAACGCACGAACCCGTACGGGGCGCCGCCCGGTCCGGCGCGGATCCTGGTCGACGCCGAGGCGACCGTCGCCGAAGTCGCTCCGGACGCCGAGGGACCGGAGCTGCGGGTGCCGCGCCGCGGTGCCGTCGCGGGCGTCGGCCGCCTGCTCGAGCGTGACGGCGACGTCGTGGCGGTCGACGCCGGCGCGCCGCTGCTGCTGCGCCTGGCGGACGGCGCCCTGTCGGAGGCGCCGCTGGGGACGTGGATCCGTTTCGAGGCCGCACCGCCTCTGCACGCCTTCGTGCTGCCGCCCGCCGTGCCGCCGCCGCCCCTCACCGGGCGCGAGGTCGACGAGGCCGTCTGACGCGGAGGTACCGGACGCGTCGCCCCGCACGCGGCGGCCGGGTCCGCGCGTGCTAAGGTGTGCGGCCGTGCCGCTTCCTCCGCCCCCGCCCCCCGAACCGACCGTGCACCGCGTGACCGCCGGCAGCCCCGCCGCGCGGGCGGGCGTCGCGGCCGGCTGGAGGCTGCTGTCGGTGAACGGGTCGGAGGTCCCCGACATCCTCGCCTACCGCCGCGAGCTCGACGCCGGCGAGGCGGAGCTGCGCCTGCGGGCGCCCAGCGGCGACGAGCGCCTGCTGCGGGTCGCGTGGGAGGACCCCGGCCTCGAGTTCGACGACGTCATCTTCGACGGCATCCGGACCTGCGCGAACCAGTGCGAGTTCTGCTACGTGCACCAGATGCCGCAGGGCATGCGCAAGAGCCTCTACCTGATGGACGACGACTACCGCACCAGCTTCCTCTACGGCAGCTTCGTCACCCTCACGAACCTGACCGAGGACGACGTGCGCCGGATCCTGGACGAGCGCCTCAGCCCGCTCTACGTCTCGGTCCATACCGCCGACGAGGACCTCCGCAAGGAGCTGATGCGCTGGTGGCGCTCGAAGGTGCACGACCCGAGCGTCACGCGCATCCGCGACATGATCGAGCGCCTCGAGCCGATCGACCTCTACACGCAGATCGTGCTGCTCCCGAACCGGAACGACGGCGAGCACCTCGACCGTACGCTCGACTACCTCGTGTCGCGCCGGAACGTGCAGGCGGTGGCGGTCGTGCCGGTCGGCCTGACCGACCACCGTACGAACCTGCCCGACCTCCGTCCGTACCGCGCGGACGAGGCGCGCGACGTGATCCGGCGCGTCCGGACGGTGCAGGAGCGGATGCTCGCCGAGCGCGGCACGCGCTACGTGTTCCTCTCGGACGAGTTCTACCTGGTCGCCGGCGAACCGCTGCCCACGACCGAGGCGTACGAGGGGTTCCCGATGCTCGAGAACGGCGTCGGCATGGTGCGCGACTTCCTGGACGCCGGCCTGCCCCCGCTGCCCAGGCGCCTGCCGCGGCCGCGCAAGGTGCTGCTCGCGACCGGCTCGCTGTTCGGCCCGACGCTCGAACGGGCGGTCGATCCCCTGCGCGCCATCGAGAACCTCGAGATCGAGGTACGCGCCGTGCCGAACCGCACCTTCGGCGGCGTCACCTCCGTCGCCGGGCTGCTCGCCGGCCGGGACCTGCTCCACGCGATCGAGCCGGGCGAGGCCGACCTGGTTCTGGTGAGTCCGAACGTGCTCAAGTACGGCACCGAGACGATGCTCGACGACCGGACCCTCTCCGAGGTGCGCGACGAGCTGCGGACCGACGTCCAGCCGGGCGGTACGAACCTGAACGAGCTGGCGCGCGCGATCCTGACCGGCGTCGGCGAGCGGCACCTGCCGCAGTTCGGTTTCTCGACCCACGCCGTCAAGGAGAACGCCAAGCAGCACTGACGGCGCGCGCGCCGGGCGGCCCCGCGGCCAGCGGGTAGCATGCGGCCATGATCGAGATCGACCTCCGCAACCTGGCGTCCGCACGGATCGGCCCCGACCGCGGGCTCGAACTGGACGCCGAGCTCGACGCCCTCGCTCCGGATCTGGACGACGACGCCGCCCGCCTGACCGCGCGGCGACGGGACCCGGACGCGATGCTCGGCTGGACCGAGCTCGCGACCGCCTCGGACGACCTGCTCGCTCGGATCGAGGCGTGGCGCGCTTCGGTCCAGGGGTGGTGCCGCGACCTGGTGGTGCTCGGGATCGGCGGCTCGAGCCTCGGCGCCGCCGCCGTCGTCCGCGCGCTGCAGCGGGGAGCCGACCTGCGCCGCGGCGACGCCGTTCGGATCCGCTTCGTCGACAACGTCGACGCCGACGAGGTGCACGACCTGATCGAGGAGCTCGATCCGGCGACCACGGTCGTGAACGTGATCAGCAAGAGCGGTACCACCGCCGAGACGATGGCGGCCTGGCTGGTGTTCGAAGCGTGGCTCCGCGACGGCGTGGGCGACGCCGACTTCGCGAAGCACGTGGTGGTCACCACCGACCCCGAGCAGGGGATCCTGCGACCGGCGGCGGAGGCGGCCGGACTCCCGACCTTCACCGTCCCGCCGTCGGTCGGGGGACGCTTCAGCGTGTTCTCGCCGGTCGGGCTGGTGGGAATCGTGGCCGCCGGCATCGACGCGCGGGCGCTGCTGCGCGGCGCCGCCCGCGCCGACGCCGCCGCGACCCGGCCGACGCGGGAGAGCGT
>SLSQ01000241.1 GCA_007130355.1 Trueperaceae bacterium | reverse complement strand
TGGTTGTTCGACGAGGCCCCGGCGTCCGTCGCGCGCGGTGCGCGCGACGGACGGACCGGGACGGGGCCCGGCGGGACCGCTGGACGCGGTCCCGAAGCGTGGCTCAGCGGAACGGCATCCCGTAGATCAGGCCGCCTTCGGTGTACAGCGCGTTCAGTCCGCGCTCCATGTCGAACGGCGTGTCCGGACCGAGGTGCCGGTCGAAGATCTCGCCGTAGTTGCCGACCTGCGTGATGACGTCGTACATCGCGTTCTGTTCGAGACCGAGCTGCTCCATCAGGTTGCCTTCGACCCCGAGGATGCGCTGCACCGACGGGTTCTGCGAGCTTTCGCGCAGCTCCGAGGCGTTCTCGCTGGTGATGCCGTACTCCTCCGCCTCGAACGTGGCGAAGACGACCCACTTCACGACGTCGAACCACTGGTCGTCGCCGTGCAGCACCGCCGGACCGAGCGGCTCCTTGGAGATGGTCTGCGGCAGGATCATGCTGCCTTCGGGATCCTGGAGCGTCGGGGTGCGGCTGATCAGGCCCGAGACGTCGGTGGTGTACGCCTCGCACTGGTTCGCGTCGTACGACGCGATCGCCTGGTCGGCGGTCTCCATGATCACCGGCGTGTACTCGATGCCGAGCGCGGCCATCACGTCGGCGAGGTTCAGCTCGGTCGTGGTGCCGGACTGCACGCAGATGCTGCTGCCCTCGAGGTCCTGCAGGCTGGTGATGCCCGACGCGCGCTTCACCATGAAGCCCTGACCATCGTAGAAGGTGGTCGGCGCGAAGTTCAGGCCGACGCTGGAGTCGCGGCTCGAGGTCCAGGTGGTGTTGCGGATCAGGACGTCGACCTCGCCGGTCTGGACGGCGGTGAACCGCTCCTGCGCCGAGAGGGCGCGGAACTCGACGGCGTCGGCGTCGCCGAACACCGCGGCGGCGACCGCACGGCAGTAGTCGACGTCGAAGCCTTCGAAGCTCCCGTCGGCGAGCTGCACGCCGAACCCGGGGAGCTGGTTGTTCACGCCGCAGACCAGGTGTCCGCGGTCCTGAACCTGTTGCAGCAGACCTTGAGCGGTCGCGGCCGTGAAGGCGGCCGCGAAGGCGAGGGCGACGACGATCGATGACAGTTTGCGCATACTCGTTCTCCTTTGCGTAGAGAGCGTGCTCCGGAACGTACGCCGATTTGTAAGGCCCCGGGTCAGACTACCCGGGCGTACCCACCTTGTAAAGGCCCGCATGCATGCATGAAGGTGCACAGACGACCGAATCGCTCAGGAATACGGTCGGGGCCGGCGCCCGCCGACGGAACGGGCCCGGCGGCCGAAGCCGCCGGGCCCTTCGCGCCGGTCCGTGCCGCGCGCTCAGCCGCCGGATCCGCCGTCGCCGGCGGCCGCGCTCCGCTTCTCCGGAAGCGCCCGCGCCCCCTCGTCGATCGCGCTGCGGATCGCGTTCCGGACCGCGATGTCGATGATCGTGGTGCCGGAACGCCCGGCTCCGAGACCCCGGACGATGTTCCACAGGTCGATGCGGACGTTCGACTGGGACGCTTCGGCGGTACCGACGCCGATGGCGAGGAGTTCGGCCGTGACGGCGTCGACCATGCGCACGTCGACCGACACGCGGGCGGTCACCGTCTCGGCCGAGCCGCCGATGATCCCGAACAGGCGCCCGCCGCCGCCGGTGGTGGTCACCCCGAACTCGGTGACGCTGCCGAGCACCAGCACCTCCGCACCGAGGATCCGACCCGCTTCGGCGGCCGACTCGGGGTCGACGCGGCCGCTCAGGCCCAGGTCCTGTTCCTGAAGGACCGCCGCGAGCTGCTCCCGTTCCGTGACCACGAAGCGGCCGCTCCGGAACGCTTCGGTCATGAAGATGTCGCCGACGCCGCGCCCCAGTTCGTTCTCGAAGCCCTCCGCCTCCTCCAGACCGCTCGGGTCCTCGCCGGCGATGCGCACGCTCCCGGCGCGTACGGCGAAGTCCGGGACCGCGATCACCCAGCGTGCCTCGCGAGGGATCGGCTGGACCTCGAACGGGACCAGGTCCCGCTCCGGGGCGGGCGTCTCGGTCGCCGGTGCGCAGGCACCGACGAGCAGCACGGACAGGATCAGGGGGAACGTCGCACGAAGCATGGGGACAGGATACGAGACGGGGAGGGGCACGCACCTGCGACGACGCGACCGCCCCGCCCGGGAGCCGGGCGGGGCGGTCGCGCGCAACGTCGTGGGACGAGGCTCAGGCGGTGGCCGCGGCCCCCTCCTTCTCCTTCGCCTCGAGCTTGGCCTTGATGCGCTTGAGCACCGTGACCTCCTCGAGCGCGCGCTGGTCGAGCACGCTCCGGATCTGGCGGATCTGGGCGTTGATGCCCGGGATCACCAGCTGTTCGAGGGCGTTGACGCGCCGGTTCGTCTTCTTGATCTCCTCGCCGATGCGGCGCAGGCGGGTCTCCGTGGCCGCGACCTCGACGATCGCCTCGGTCAGCTTGCGGAACTCGGAGGCGGCGTCGAGGGTGCGGGCGCCGGCACCCACGGGGCTGAACGGGACCTCGGTCGAGAAGGTGGGCGGCTGGACCTGCGGCACCTTGACGCCGAACAGGTTCTCGACCTTGATCTCGATCTCCAGGCCGGAGTCGCTCGCGAGCGCCAAGCTCTCGACGGAGGCGGGACCGTCCCACGCGTTGGCGAGGAAGAGCGCGAAGTACGCCTCGCGGCTCGCCTCCTGGAGCTTACGGCGCGCCGCGAGCGAGGTCTTGACGAGGTCGAAGAACTCGCCGATCAGCGCGTCGCGCTTGCGCTTCAGCAGGTCCGCTCCGCGGCCGGCCAGCTTGAGCTGGTCCCGCCGCTGGAGCAGGTTCGATCGGGTGGGGGCGATCGCTTCGGCCATGCCTCCCCCCGCTTAGCGGGAACCCTTCGCCGCGCCCCAGAGCTCGTCCATCTTCGCGCCGTAGTACTTGTCGATCTGTTCGTTCTTGAGGCGCGTGAGCTCCGACTTCGGAAGCTTGGAGAGGTCCGCCCAGGCGATGTTCAGCGACTCGTCGATCGTGCGGTTCGCGTCGCCCTGGTCGATGAACGTCTTCTCGAAGGCGTCGGCGAACTCGAGGTAGAGCTTGTCCGTCTCGGAGAGCGCGTCCTCGCCGGTGATCGCCACCAGGCGCCGCAGGTCGAGGCCGTTGGCGTACGCCGCCTGGAGCTGGTCGGCGACGTCCTTGTGGTCGGCGCGCGTCTTGCCTTTGCCGATCCCGTTGTTCATCAGCCGCGAGAGCGACGGTCCCGGGTTGATCGGCGGGAAGATCCCCTTGTTGTGGAGGTCGCGGGCCAGGTAGATCTGGCCCTCGGTGATGTAGCCGGTGAGGTCGGGGATCGGGTGGGTGACGTCGTCGTCGGGCATCGACAGGATCGGCAGCTGGGTGACCGAGCCCTTCTTGCCCTGCACCACGCCGGCACGCTCGTAGATCCCCGCCAGGTCGGTGTACATGTAGCCGGGGTAGCCGCGGCGTCCGGGGATCTCCTCGCGCGCGCCGCCGATCTCGCGCAGCGCCTCGCAGTAGTTGGTCATGTCGGTGAGGATCACCAACACGTGGTAGTCGTGCTCGAACGCCAGGTACTCGGCGGCGGTGAGCGCCATGCGCGGCGTCAGGATCCGCTCGACGGCCGGGTCGTCCGCCTTGTTCAGGAACAGCACCGAGCGCGCCAGCGCGCCGGTCCGCTCGAACTCCTTGGTGAAGAAGGCGAGTTCGCGCTGGGTGACGCCCATGGCGGCGAACACCACGGCGAACTCGCTGTCCTCGCCGACGACCGTCGCCTGGCGGGCGATCTGGGCCGCAAGCTCGTTGGCGGGCAGGCCGGAGCCGGAGAAGATCGGCAGCTTCTGGCCACGCACCAGGCTGATCAGCACGTCGATGGTGCTGACGCCGGTCTGGATGAACTCCTCCGGCTTGCGGCGCGAGACCGGGTTGATCGGCGCGCCGCCGATCGGGAGCCGTTCGTCGGCGACCACGTCGGGCAGGCCGTCGATCGGCTCGCCGATGCCGTTGAAGCGACGCCCGATCATCTCCTTGCTGACGCCGAGCCGGGCCACGTCCTCGACCAGGCTGACCGTCGTCGAGGAGAGGTCGATGCCCGAGGTCTCCTCGAACACCTGGAGCACCGTGTACTCCTTGCTGACCTCGATCACCTGACCGCCGCGGACGCGACCGGACGCGTCCTTGATGCGCACGATCGCGTTGTAACTGAGGTCGGGGGCGTTCTTCAGGAAGAGGAGCGGACCCGAGACGTAGCTGACCTCGGAGTACTCCTTCTGCATCAGGTTCTTGCTCACGTCGGCTCCTTAGGCGGGGACCGCGAAGCTCTCGTCGAGCTCGGCGATCACCTGGTCGCGGTAGGCGGGGAACTCGTCCTCGGCGACGTAGCGGGCCCGGTTGATCTTCTCGATCACCGGAACGCCGAGCAGGTCGTCGACGGTCGCGCCGCCCTGCAGCGCTTCGCGCGCCTTGTCGTACGCCTTCAGCATCATCTGGAGCATGCCGTACGCCTTCTCGAGGCTGCACGAGGCGTCGATGGCGTCGAAGCCGTTCTGCTGCAGGAAGTCCTGGCGCAGGATGCGGCCGACCTCGATCACGAGGCGCTCGTTGTCCTGCAACGCGTCGGGTCCGACCAGCTGCACGACCTCCTGCAGGTCCGCTTCGCGCTGCAGGACGTCGACGGCCCGGTTCACCAGATCCGGGTAGTCCTCCGCCACGTTCTCGCGGTACCACTCCTCGAGGCCGTCCTTGAACAGCGAGTAGGAGCGGTTCCAGTTGATCGCGGGGAAGTGGCGCCGGCGCGCCAGCGAGGCGTCGAGCGCCCAGAAGCAGCCGGTGATGCGGAGCGTCGCCTGCGTGACCGGCTCGGAGAAGTCGCCGCCCGCCGGACTGACCGCGCCGATGATCGACACCGCGCCCTCGTCGCCCGAGAGGGTGGTGACGCGGCCGCCGCGCTCGTAGAAGGCGCTGAGGCGCGACGCCAGGTAGGGCGGGTAGCCCTCCTCGGCCGGCATCTCCTCGAGGCGGGAGCTGATCTCCCGCAGCGCCTCCGCCCAGCGGCTGGTCGAGTCGGCCATGATCGAGACGCCGTAGCCCTGGTCGCGGAAGTACTCGGCCAAGGTGATGCCGGTGTAGATCGACGCCTCACGGGCGGCGACCGGCATGTTCGAGGTGTTCGCGATCAACACGGTGCGCTGCATGAGCGGGTTTCCGGTCTGCGGGTCCTCGAGCTCGGGGAACTCGACGAGCACGTCGGTCATCTCGTTCCCGCGCTCGCCGCAGCCGACGTAGACCACGATCTCCGCGTTGCCGTACTTCGCGATCGACTGCTGCGTCACCGTCTTGCCCGAGCCGAACGGACCCGGGATCGCGGCGGTGCCGCCCATGGTGAGCGGGAACAGCACGTCGAGGATGCGCATGCCGGTCAGGAACGGCGTGACCGGGTCCTGCTTCTCGGCGACCGGTCGCGGCTGGCGCACCGGCCACGGGTGGAACATCTTGAGCTCGGTGCCGTCCTCGAGCACGGCGACCGGTTCCTCGATCGTGTACTCGCCCTCGGCCACGACGCTCTTGATCGTGCCGCCCTTCGAGTTCGGCGGGACCAGGATCTTGTGGGTGAACGAGAACTCCGGCACCGTGCCGATCATCTGGCCGGGCTTCACCTCGTCGCCGGCCTTCACGCTCGGCGTGAACGTCCACTTCGCGTCGCGCGAGAGGGAGTTCACGACGATGCCGCGGTCGATGTAGGCGCCGGACGTCTCCTGGATCTTGTCGAGCGGACGTTGGATGCCGTCGAAGATGCCGTTCAGCATCCCCGGTCCCAGTTCGACCGCCAGCGGCAGGCCGGTCGACACGACCGGCTCGCCGACCTTCAGGCCGCCGGTGTCCTCGTAGACCTGGACGAACGCCGTGTCGCCGTCGAGGCGGATGATCT
>SLSQ01000230.1 GCA_007130355.1 Trueperaceae bacterium | reverse complement strand
GGCGTCGTCCCGCCGCTCCTCCACGACCTCGTCCTCGACCAACGTCCGCAGGCGTGCGGCCGCCGCTTCGGCCTGACGGAGCAGGGCGTAGCCGCGCGGCAGCAGTTGCGCGGGGGTCGAGAGGAGCGCCACCAGCGTCAGGTACTCGACCACCTGGCCGACCGTCATCGCGCCGTCGGCGGCGCGTCCGGCGAGCAGCGCGACCACCCCGGCCAGGGCGGCGAAGACGGCGATCTGCGAGGCGGGCGCCTGAGCGGCGGCGAACAGGCCGCGGCGGGTGGCGGCCCGCCGGGTGGCGGCGTTCGCGGCGCGGAACCGCTCGAGCAGGAACGGCTCGGCCCGGTAGGCGCGCACGGTGGCGTGCTGCCGCAGGCCCTCCTGCAGGTGCGCGGCGACCGATTCGGTCCCGGCCTGGGCGTGGTCGGCCTGCGCCCGCAGGCGACGTCCCAACCAGGCGAGCAGCAGCCCGATCGGCAGGGCGAAGGCGGCGAGGGCGGCGGTCTCGAGGGGGGCGCGCCAGGCGAGCACGCCCACGATCCCGACCACCGCCGCGGTCTCGGTCGCGAGGGTGCCGAGCCCGTACTGATGGTAGGTCTCGACCTCGCGCACGTCGGAGAGGATGCGGCCGGCGAGGCCGCCGGAGGTGCCGGGCAGCCGACCCGGGGTGCGTCGCAGCAGCGCGCGGTAGGCCCCGTCGCGCCAGCGGGCCACCAGCGACGCGCCGGACGCCGCCAGCAGGGCGTCCTGCGCGAGCAGCGCCAGCGACATCGCCACCACCGCCGCGGCGGTGGTGGCGAGCACGCCGGGCAGGGCCGCCAGGTCGCCCTGAGCCATCACCCGGTCGAGGACCGGTCCCACGAACAGGGGCACGATCGCCACCCGCAGGCCGGCGCCGATCAGCGCGGCCGCCACGCCGCCCCAGCCGCTCCAGCCGTACGGGCGCAGCATCGACCTCACCCGCGGCGCTCCGTCGCGGTGGTCGCCTGGCCCAACGCCTGCAGCACCCGTTCCGCCAGCCGGGCCGAGGCGCCCGGGCCCGGCATGGTGGCGCGCAACCGGTCGCGGCGGCGCGCCCGGTCGCCCGGATCGTCGAGCAGGGCGGCCGCGCGGTCGGCCAGGTCGACCGCGTCCACGATGCCGGCCACCTCCTCGAAGATCGGTTCGCGCGCGATCCGGTTCGGCAGCGACACCGGCTGCTTCAGGCCGTGCACGAAGGCGCGCACCGCCGCCCGCTTGAGCGGCGTGCCGATCCAAGGGATCAGACCGAGCCAGTGTCCCGCCCCCTCCAGCGGGATCCGTTCCGGAGCGTTCATCGGCAGCACCACCAGCGCCGGCAGGCCGGCGATGCCGAGCTCGAGGGTGTTCGTCCCGGGGATCGTGACCGCGAGGTCGGCCGCGCGCATCTGGGCGTAGCGCTCCTCCTCCCGCACCATCGTGACCCGGGCGCCGTTCGGGGTGACGACGACGTCGCCGTCGCGGCGGCCGGCGATGCCGCCGAGGAGGTGCGCTTCGGTGCCGGCGATCCCGTCGGCGATCGTCGCCTCGCTCAGCAGGCCGCTGACCGGCCACACGAAGCGCGCGTTCGGGTAGCGGCCGGCCAGGCGGTCGACGATCGCCAGCATCAGCGGGATCAGCGGCCGTGCGAAGCCGTCGCGGCTGCCGGGGAGGATCAGCACGTGCGGGTCGCCCGCGTCGGTCACCGGCTCGCTCGCGACCACCGCGTCGGCGACCAGGTCGCCGACCACCTCGATGCGGCCGGAGGGGGTGCCCGACCGGCGGGCGCGCGTCGCGGTCCGTGGGTCGGGCACGTAGAGGCGGCGCAGGGCGGGGTGGGGCGCGACGGTATAGGCGTAGCGGTGCAGCGGCAGCTGCAGCCGCGACGCCAGCTGCGCGGCCAGCGCCACCCCGCCGCCGAGCTGCAGCACCAGGCCACGCTCGGCGTGCAGCTCGCTCGGGGCGCGACCGGTCGGGACCGTCCGCAGGAACCGGGCCGGGGTGGTCACGGCGTCGGCGCCGAAGCCGCCGGCGATCTCCGCTTCGCGGCCGGAAGCGAACTGGCAGGGGATCAACGCGATCGGGATCCGAAGCGTCGGATCGGCCGCGCGCAGGGCGGTCAGCACCGGCCGGGTCCAGGCGTGCAGCTCGCCCGGTCCGTTGGACACGAGGACCACCGCCCGGTCCGCGGCGCGCTCCGGCACGTTCATCGGGCGAAGGCGGCCACGCCGCGGCGGCTGTCGCGGCCGAAGTCGAGCAGGAGGGCGACCTCGGGGACCGAGCGGTCGGCCGCGGCGAGGGCGTCGGCGTCGCGACGGCGGAGGGCGCGCGCCGTCGTCTCGAGCGCCCCGACCACCTTCGGCGCCACGCCGGCGCGGCGCAGGCCGACGCGGTTCAGGCGGTAGTGGCGAGCGGGGAAGCCGGAGGCGGTCAGGTACGGCAGCACGTCCTGCCGCACCCCGCCGCCCGCCCCGACCATCGCGCCGGCCCCGACGCGGCAGAACTGGTGCACCATGGCGCCGGCACCGAGCACCGCACGGTCGCCGATGCGGGCGTGGCCGCCCAGCTGCACCTGGGTGGTGAGCACCACCTCGCGCCCGACCTGGACGTTGTGCGTGACGTGCACGTAGTTCATGACGACGGTACCGGCTCCGATCACGGTGGCGGCGCCGGCGCCGGTGGCGCGGTGGACCGAAGCGAAGTCGCGCAGCTCGACGCCGTCCTCGAGCACGGCGGTGCTCGCCTCGCCGGCGAAGTCGCGGTCCATCGGCAGCCCGCCGACGGTCGCGTACGGCCCCAGGCGGCAGGCCGCCCCCACGCGTGCACCGTCGAGCAGGACGGTGCCGGGCAGCAGGACGGTGCCCGGCCCCACGGTCACGTCGCCTTCGATCACGCAGAGCGGACCGACGCGCACGTCGTCCGCGAGCCGGGCGCCCGGATCGATCACGGCGCTGCCGTGCCGGGACGCCACGGCGTCAGTCCTGGAAGACGAAGGAGAGGGTCGCTTCGGCGGCGACCCGACCGTCGACCCGAGCCTCGGCCGCGACCTTGCAGAGGCGCCGGCGGTAGGCGAGGATCTCGCCGTGCAACTCGAGCACGTCGCCCGGCACGACCTTGCGGCGGAAGCGGGCGCCGTCGATCCCGGCGAGGTAGCCGATCGCTCCGTCGGTCCGTCCCTCCCGGGCGGCGAGGCCTACGGCGGCGGCCTGCGCGAGCGCCTCGATGATCAGCACGCCGGGCATGACCGGCTCTTCGGGGAAGTGGCCGTCGAAGAACGGTTCGTTGATCGTGACGTTCTTGCGGCAGACGAAGGTGTCGCCCTCCTGCCGCTCGAGCCGGTCGACCAGCAGGAACGGGTAGCGGTGGGGGAGGACCCCGCGGATCCCTTGGACGTCCATGACGGTCAGTGTACCTGCGGCGCCCGCTCCGTCTCGGGAACCGCGCCGGGCCGCAGCCGACCGATCAGGTCGGTCGCCACCCGCAGCGAGCGCAGGTCGTCGTCGAGCGTCCCGATCGGCGGCGCGCCGAGCGCGATCCGGTCGAGGAAGTGCTCGAGCTCCTCGCGCAACGGATTGTCCTCGTGCACCACGTGCCGGTCGGTCCGGACGTGGGTGTCGCCGTCGCCGCCGCGTCGCGCCTGGTAGACGGCGACCTCGGTCTGCGGCTCGCGCAGGAAGTCGACCCGGGTGGTGCGTCCGCGTTCGGCGACCACCAGGCTCCGTTCCGCGTCGGGCGCGACGCGGGAGGCGAGGAAGCGGGCGACGCACCCGTTCTCGAACGTCAGCTGCGCGGCGGCCACGTCCTCGTGGCCGCCCGGCTCGATCGTGTGGCCGGCCACATCGGCCGAGACGATCGGCGACGCCACCATGCCGAGCACGATGTCGATGTCGTGGATCATCAGGTCGAGGATCACGCCCACGTCGCGGATGCGGGCGTGCGGCGTGAGCCGGCGCGCGTCGAACAGGTACGGATCCTCGACCCGGTCGGCGAGCAGTCGCACGGCCCGGTAGAAGCGGGTGATGTGCCCGACCTGGAGTACCAGGCCGGCGGCGCGGGACCGTTCGGCCAGGTCGGTGGCCTCCGCCACGCTGGTGGCGACCGGCTTCTCGACCAGGGCGTGCACGCCGGCGGCGAGCAGGTCGGCGGTGGTGCCGTGGTGGAGGCTGGTCGGGGTGACCACGCTGGCGGCGTCGACCGGAGCGTCGGCCAGCATCGCGTGCGTGTCGGCGTAGACCGGGCAACCGAAGGTGCGCATGGCGACCGCCCGGGCGTTCGGGTCGGGATCGACCATGGCGACCAGGTCGGCGCTGGGCAGGGAGAGGTAGGCGTGGGCGTGGTGCCGGCCCATCACGCCGGCGCCGATCACGGCGACGCGGATCCGCGGTCCGGACCTCATGCGCGCCGCTCCGGAGCGGGCTCGGGCTCCGCGACGCGGCGCGCGCCGAGCAGGCGCTTCACGAGCGCGAGGTGCAGGTCGTGACCGCCGCGGCGGACCTCGACGCGTCCGGCGAAGGGGACGCCCAGCAGGTACAGGTCGCCGAGCGCGTCGAGCGCCTTGTGGCGGACCGGTTCGTCGGGGAAGCGGAGCGGCGGCGGAGGGGCATCGTCGTGGTAGACGATAGCATTCCGTTCCGACGAGCCGAGCGCCAGGCCGGCGGCGCGCAACCGTTCCGCGTCGCGTGCGAAGCCGAAGGTGCGGGCCGGCAGGAGCTCGGCCCACCGGTCCGGTCCGCCGGCCCAACGTTGCGTACCGATGCGCCGGTCGTCGTAGGCGACCGTGACGTCCAGCCGACGGGGACCCGGGGCGTGGCGGGCGGACCGGTCCCCGTCCGCGACCGCGGCGGTCCGTTCGCTGGCGGCCGGCGGGGGCGGGAACGGTCCCAGGCCGGCGAGCGCCTCGTCCCACGGGGCGGCCGAGCCGTCGAGGATCGGCAGTTCGTCACCCACGACCTCGATCAGGAGCCCCGCGAACACGCCCCGCACCTGGAGCGCGGCGAGCAGGTGCTCGACGGTGCCGATGCGGACGCCGTCGCCTCCGAGCGTCGTCGCGCCGCGCGTCGCCACCACGTGCCGGGCGTCGGGCGTCAGTTCGCTGCGCCCGCTCCGGAACCGCACCGGACCGTCGACGCGGTGCAGCCGCACCACGCTGCGCCGGCCGCCGTGCACGCCGACGCCGTCGAGGGCGGGGACGCTCACCCGTCCGCCTCGCGCGCGAGGGCGCGGAGCCGGTGGCGTTCGCGGATCCACTCCTTGCGAGGGCGCGCCGGTTCTCCCATCCACGTCGCGCCGGGCGGAACGTCCTTCGACACCGCCGAGCGCGCCGCGAGACGGGCTCCGTCCCCGATCCGCACGTGATCGCGGACCGCGACCGCGCCGCCCAGGATCACGCCGTCGCCGATCGTCACGCTGCCGCCGATCGCGGTGCCGCCGACGATCAGGCAGCCGCGCCCCACCCGCACGTTGTGCGCCAGGAGGCAGTGCGCGTCGATCTTGGTGTCGCTGCCGACCTCGCTGTCGCCGACGGTGCCGCGGTCGATCGTCGCGTTGCGGCCGACCTCGACCCGGTCGCCGATCCGAAGCCCGCCGAGGTGGTGGATCTTCTCCGGTCCGCGCGGTCCGGCGGCGTAGCCGAAGCCGTCGCCTCCGAGGACCGTCCCGGCGTGGATCCGGACCTCGGCGCCGACGATCACGCCGGGGTAGAGGACGACGTGCGGGTACAGCCGCGTGTCCGGTCCCAGGCGGCAGCCGGCGCCGACCACGGCGCCGGCGTCCAGCACGCACCGTTCGCCGATGACGGCGCCCGCTCCGACCGTCGCGTGCGGGCCGATGCAGGCGCCCGCGCCGACGCTGGCGTCGGGGGCGACGACGGCGCTTCGGTGCACGCCCGGCTCGGGACGCGGCTCCCGGTCCAGGCGGCGGGACGCGGCCGCGAGGACGCGGCGCGGGTCGGGAT
>SLSQ01000110.1 GCA_007130355.1 Trueperaceae bacterium | reverse complement strand
TGGCGCAGGCGGGCGGCGGCGTGCAGCGACCATTCGGTGCCGTCCCCGTCGTTTGCAGTCCGTGCGTGGATCTCGGTACGTCCGTCGCTCGGGTGGTGCTCGACGCGCAGCACGCCTTCGGGCGGCGAGCCGGGGAACAGCATCCGGTCGAAGCGGACGTCCTCGAGCACGATCGCGTCGCCCGGCCACAGTTCGCGTCCGGCCGCCGCGATCGTCTCGAGGTAGCCCGCGCCGGGGAACAGGACGGCGCCTTGCACCACGTGCGCCTCCAGGAAGGCGTGCTCCTCGCGGTTCAGGACCGCCTCCCAGGTCGGACGCGGCGCGGGGAGGCGGCGTCCCAGCAGCGGGTGTCCGGTCGCGACCCCGCCGCCGACGCCCCAATCGGGCGCGTCGGGCGCGTCGTCCTCGAACCAGTGCCGTTCGCGTCGCCACGGGTAGGTCGGCAGCGGCGCCACGGTTCCCTCGGGGTAGACGGCCGATCGGTCGAAGGGGACGCCGCGCACGTGCAGGCGCGCGAGCGCCCGGAGCATCGTGCGCCGTTCGTCCTCGTGGCGCCGCAGCGACGCCGCCACGTCGACCTCGGCGCCACGGGCGCCCGCGATCTCGTTCACGTAGTGGGCGAGCGCCGGGTGGGGACCGATCTCGCAGAACAGGTCGACGCCGTCGCCGAGGAGCGCCTCGACGCACGGAGCGAAGCGCACCGGCTCCCGGATGTTGCGCCACCAGTACGCCGCGTCCAGCGGCGCGTCGCCCAGCCACGTTCCGGTCACCTCGGACGCCATGGGGATCCGCAGCGGGCGCGGTTCGACGTCGGCGAGCGCCTCGAGCAGCTCGTCGCGGGCGTCCTCGACCAGCGGCGAGTGGTACGGCACGTCGGTCGCGAGGAAGCGGACGAAGCGCTCGCGCCGCTCGAGCTCGGCCGCGATCCGCTGGAGCGCCTCGCGTTCGCCGGAGAACGTGACCGCGTTCGGGCCGTTGATCGCCGCGACCGAGGCGCGACCGGCGTACGGCCCCAGGAGCTCCTCCGCCTCCTCTTCCCCGACACCGGCGGCGAGCATCGTGCCCGCGCCGCTGAAGCGGTGGAGCGACCGGCCGCGGTGGTAGGCGACCCGAAGCGCGTCGTGGAGGCTCAGCGCCCCCGCCACGTGCGCCGCGGCCATTTCGCCGGCGCTGTGCCCGACCACGGCGTCGGGCGCCACGCCCCAACTGCGCCACAGTTCGGCCAGCGCGATCTGGAAGGCGCAGTTGACCACCTGCACCACGCGCGTCTCGCTCAGGCGCGACGCCTGCTCCGAGGCGGTGAGTTCCTCGAGGAGCGACCAGCCGCTCACCGGCGACAGCGAGCGGTCGCACGCCTCGATCGTGGCGCGAAAGACCGGCTCCTCCTTCAGGAGCTGCCGGCCCATCGCCCACCATTGCGGCCCCATTCCGGAGAACGTGAAGGCGAGCTTGGGCGTGCGGCCGCGCACGGCGCGACCGTGCGCGACGTCGGCGCCCGCCTCGCCGTCCAGGAAGGCGTCGAGCGCTGCGGCCAGCTCGGCGGCGTCGCTGCCGACCACCGCCAGGCGCCGGTCGTGCTGCGCGCGTCGCGTGAGCGCCGTGTAGCCCAGGTCGCGCAGCGGGGGCGGAGCGTCGCTGCGCAGCAGTTCGCGGGTCCGGATCGCCGCCTCGCGCAGCGCCTCGGGGTGCCGCGCGGAGAGGGCCAGCAGGTGCGCCCGAGGGCCGGGGTCCTCGGGCACGGCCGCTGGCTTCGGGGCCTCCTCGAGCAGGACGTGGGCGTTCGCGCCGCCGAAGCCGCTGGCGCTGACGCCGGCGAGGGCGGGGCCGGGCACATCGGGCCACGCTTCGAGTTCGGTGGGGACACGGAGACGGAGGTCGCCGAACGGGACGTCCGGATTGGGCCGCTCGAAGTGCAGGCTGGCGGGAATGCGCCGGTGCCGCAGCATCAACGCCGTCTTGATCAGGCCCACCATGCCCGCGCCGGCCTCGACGTGCCCGACGTTCGTCTTGGCGGAGCCGATCGCGAGCGGTCCGTCGCGACCCTCGGCACGGCCGTAGACGCGGCCGAGCGCCTCCGCCTCGATCGGGTCGCCGGCGGCCGTGCCGGTGCCGTGCGCCTCGACGTAGTGGACTCGGGCCGGATCGACGCCCGCCTCGGCCAGCGCCTGGCGCATCAGGCGTTCCTGCGCGTCGGCGCTGGGCAGGCTGATGCCGGTGGTGCGGCCGTCCTCGTTCACGGCGCTGCCGCGGATCAGCGCATGGACCGGATCGCCGTCCGCGAGGGCGTCCGCGAGCGGCTTGATCAGCACCGCGCCGGCGCCCTCGCTGCGCACGTACCCTTCGGCGCCCGCGTCGAAGGCGCGGCAGCGGCCCCCCGGCGCGATCATCGACGCCTTGCAGAAGCCGATCGTCACCTGGGGGGCGAGCAGCACGTTCACGCCCGCCACGATCGCGGCCCGGCAGTCGCCGGCCGCGATGCTGCGCCGGGCCAGGTGCAGCGCGGTCAACGACGAGGAACAGGCGGTGTCGAGGGCGAGGCTGGGTCCGCGCAGGTCCAGAACGTACGAGATCCGATTGGCGGCGACGCACAGTCCGTTGCCGATGTTCACGTGCGCGTCGAACGAGGACGGCCGCCCGGCGGCCATGTGCAGGTCGCTGTAGTCGTGCGACGAGATGCCCACGAACACGCCGGTACGGCTGCCGGCCAGCCGCTCGGGCGCCTGACCGCCGTCCTCGAGCGCCTCCCACGCCACCTCGAGCAGGAGGCGGTGCTGCGGGTCCATGCGCTTCGCCTCGCGCGGGGCGATGCCGAAGAAGTCGGCGTCGAAGCGGTCGACCTGCTCGAGGTAGCCGCCCCAGCGGCTGTACAGCTTGCCGGGCGCCGCCGGATCCTCGTCGAAGATCGCGTCGACGTCGAACCGGTCCGGCGGCACCTCGGTCACCGCGTCGCGGCCGTCCCGCAGCAGGCTCCAGAACCCCTGGGGCGAATCGACGCCGCCGGGCAGACGGCAGCCGATGCCCACGATCGCGAGGACGTCGTCCGCGCGCGGTACCTCGCTCATGCGGCCCCTCCTCCACTGGCGCGCCGCGCGTGGGCGTCGCTCAGTAGGTGACCGTGCCGCCTTCGAGCACGCCGAGCACGTCGATGACGAAGTCTCCCTCCGCCGGATCGACGTGGGTGATCAGGTGCAGCACCGCCGAGCCGCTCGCGCCCGCGAACGCACCGGTCCCACCGGTGAACTCGATCTCGACGAACGTCTCGATGCCGTCGCCCTCGATGTTCACGTCGAGCCGGTGCGTCTCGCCGCCGGTCACGACGCCGGCGATCGTGTCGCCGTCTGCGGAGGAGAGCTCGAGCTCGCCGGTGGCCGTCTCGCTGGGACCGCACCCCATGGACGGGAACGGGGAGGACACGAACGCGTACGGATAGTCGTCGCCGCTCAGCACCGGAGCGAACGGCCCGCCCGTGTGCTCCGATTCCGGCTCGTATTCGGACTCGTCGGCGTTCGGGTTCGCCTCGGAGATGTCCCACGCCGCCGACATCACGAGGTCCAGTCGGCCCAGGTCGCCGAAATCGGCCGACCCTTCGATCTCGCCGCCGGCGAACCTAGGCGCTCCGCACGCCTCTTCCATCGGCGCGGTCACCACCCACGTCATGGCGACGTCCGGGTCGGTCATCTGAAACGTGGTCGTGGTGGGGCCGTTCGTGTCCCCTTCTTCGGCCTGGCACGCCGCGGCGAACATGGCGACCGCGAGCAGGGCGACGAGCATGCGCAGCTTCGAATCCATGGTGGGTTCCTCCTGGGACGAGAACGAGGGGGTTCTCAGGTCGTCGAGGCGTACCTGCCGGATGCGTGCCTTGCTGAAAGGTGAACCATCATGCAAGGTTCTTCGGTGGGAAGTCAAATGCGGAGCGGGAGTGCCTCGGTGGCCAGGACGGTCGTGGGCGCGGGTGGGGCGAACCTCAGGTCGTCGTACGTCGGGCCGGAAATGCCCGTTCTGTCAGAAGGCCCGTACGCTCGCTCTTAGGGGACATCTACCTTCCCGGATCAACCTGATTTCCTGCTGGGTACGTTTCGCGTACTCGGGAGGCTGGGATGGCGAAGTTGTCGGAGCGGGAGTTGGTGGCTGCGGAGGTGCTCGTGGGTACGGGCAAGAGCGTGCGCAGCGTGGCGAAGGACCTTCGGGTCGACGAGAGCACGCTGCGGTACCGGCTCGCGCGACGGCGGCAGGGCGCGGTCGACGGCCGCAAGCAGCAGCCGGAAGCGTGCGCACCGTTCGAGAACGTGATTCAGGCGTGGATCGATCGCCAGCCGTGGACCGCGAGGGCGAACGGCCGGAAAGCATCCGAAGCCTCTACGATCACCTCCGTTCCGAGCACGGCCACAGCGGGTCGTACAAGGCGGTGCAGCGGTACGTGCGGCGGCGAGCTCCGGCGCCAAGGGTGCGGCCCGTACGGCGGATCGAAACGAGGCCCGGAACGCAAGCGTGAACCGTACCGAGGTTCGTGGGGGCACTTGTCTCACGCGTCCTGCCTTGGCAAACCGGCCTGGTTAGCGGATGTCATCTTGACCTCGATGGGCGTTCAGTGCCCGAGTTCGCCGTGAATGACGAGCGGGGTCGAACCGCGCTTCCCAGGGAGCAATCACCAGCTCCAGGCACAACCTGCTCCTGAACCCCGACCACCCGGCCTTCGACGCGACCGTACAGCGGACCTCCCTCGGCCCATTCCGGTGCGACGCTCGACTCCTCGAACCGATCGACCGGGCGAACGGGCGTGCGTCGGGACCTGGCGACGAGCGACGGCGGCGTGCGTCGTGACGCCGTCCGTCACCGGGAGGTACCGAACTCAGGGCCCTCCTCCGTCACGGTGAGCGGCACTCGGGCCGGAGGCGGACCCGCCTCGTACGTCACCACCCCCCGGCCCCCGACCTCCCGCACCCCCCGCACCCGCATCCCGATCGCCTCCAAGATCCGCCGCGACGCCGCGTGCTCCTCGTCCACCGTGGCGATCACGGTCGGCAGGCGCAGCGGGCCGAGGCCGTACGCGAGCATGCCGGCGGCCACTTCGCGTCCGTAGCCGCGGCCCCAGACCGAGCGGTGCAGGGCGTACTTGAGTTCCGCTTCGACCTGGCCGTTCGGGTGCACCAGGCCGCAGAACCCGATCGGGGGTGCCTCCGGCGCGTCCCGCGCCACGACCGCCGCCATCCCGTAGCCCCTTTCGCGGACGTTGCGTTCGGTGACGCGGATCCAACGCTCGCACTCCGCCAGCGGCAGCGGCGCGCCGTCGTCCACGTAGCGCATCGCCTCGGCGTCGCCGTAGACGGCGTGCATCGCGGCCGCGTCCGCCACGGCCAAGCGGCGCACGACGGTGCGCGCCGTTCCGAACAGCGCGTGCGAGGCCGGCGCGTCGGTCACGTCGCTCCCGGTCCCCACAGCGACGTCAGCAGGTCCAGCGCATCGTCGGCCCGCTCGAGCGGCACCAGCAGATGGTCGTGCCGCAGGCCCGCGATCACGTTGCAGGCGATGCCGGCCCGCGCCAGCCGGGTCGCGACGGCGGCGGTCAGGCCGACCGCGTCCAGGGCCGACGGCACGCGCAGGGTGATGCGCGCCGCCACGAAGACGTACGGAAGGCCGGCGGCGTCGGCCTGGCGGCGTCGCACGATCCAGGTCGTCCCCTCCTCTTCGCGTACGACCGCGAACGGGGGCGGGTCGTTCGGCGGCGCGGCCTCGCCGCCGGCGTCCCGGGGCGCCGCGACGAACACGTACGGCTCGGGCGCCAGGGCGGGGCGGAGGTCGGCGAGCAGGCGCTCCAGGTCTCGTTCCGCCTCGGCCCCCTCCGGCTGGCCGTCCGCGGACGGCGTCACCCGCCGCCCCACGGCTGCGGCACGATCCGGCCCGCCGCGACGTCCACCAGGCCACGGTCGGTGAGCTTGCGGTCCGGGATCACCGCCAGGCCCAGGAACGA
>SLSQ01000109.1 GCA_007130355.1 Trueperaceae bacterium | reverse complement strand
GGGCGGTCGAGAAGTTCGAGTACCGGCGCCGCTACAAGTTCAGCACCTACGCCACCTGGTGGATCCGCCAGGCGATCAACCGGGCCATCGCCGATCAGTCCCGCACGATCCGCATTCCGGTGCACATGGTCGAGACGATCAACAAGCTCACCCGCGCCAGCCGCCGTCTGCAACAGGAGCTGTCGCGCGAACCGAGCTACGAGGAGATCGCCGATGCCATGGGGCCGGAGTGGAACGCCGAGAAGGTCGAGGAGGCGTTCAAACTCACCCGGGAACCGTTCAGCCTCGAGACCCCGATCGGGGACGAGGAGGACAGTTTCTACGGCGACTTCATCCCCGACGAGCAGATCGAAAGTCCGATCGACGAGGCGAGCAAGATCATCCTCAGCGAAGAGCTCGAGGAGGCGCTCGGAAAGCTCAACGAGCGCGAGTCGCAGGTCCTGAAGATGCGCAAGGGCCTGGTCGACGGCCGCGAGCACACGCTCGAGGAGGTCGGGCAGTTCTTCGGCGTGACGCGGGAGCGGATCCGGCAGATCGAGAACAAGGCGCTGCGCAAGCTCAAGTACCACGAGAGCCGAACCCGCAAGCTGCGGGACTTCTTGGAATGAGCCCCCTGGGCGCCGGTCCGGACTCCGGTCCCAACGCCGGCGCGGGCCGGCCGGTGGTGGTGGCGGGACCGCGGCGCGCGACCCGTGCCAACGTGGTGCGCATGCTCCTCGCGATCGTGATCCTCCTGGCGTTGGCTTACGCCGCCGCGACCTGGGCCGCACGCAGCGCGGCCGAACCGCACGCGACGCTCGCGGAGCGGTGGCCGGACGGGCCGCACGTCGTCGCGCACCAGGGCGGCGACGCTCTGTGGCCGGGCAACACCCGCCTCGCGATGGACCGAGCCGCGGCGCTGGGCGCCGACGTTCTCGAGATGGATCTGCACCTGACCCGCGACGGCCGGCTGGTCGTGATCCACGACGCGACGGTCGACCGCACCACCGACGAAACCGGCGCGGTCGGCGACCTCGACGCGAGCGCGCTGGCGGCGCTCGACGCCGGGTACCGCTGGACCCCGGACGGCGGAGCGACCTTCCCGTACCGGGGCGACGTCGGCGGCGTGCCCGAGCTGCGTGACGTGCTGCGCGATCACCCGGCGATGCCGCTGGTCGTCGAGCTCAAGGACGACGGCCCGCGCGGGGAACGTGCGGCCGAGGTCCTCTGCGACCTGCTCCGGGACGAGGGCCGCGGCCCGGACGCGATCGTGGCCAGCTTTCACGCCTCGACGATGGACGCCTTCCGCGACCGCTGTCCGGACGTCGCCACCAGCGCCACCCCCGGCGAGGTCCGCACCCTGGTGCTGCTCGCTCGAGCGCGGCTCGACGGTCCGATCCGGCCGGCGTACTCGGTGCTGCAGGTACCGGTCCGGCAGGGCGCGATCGAGGTGATCACCCCGTCGCTGATCCGGGCCGCGAACGCGAAGGGGGTCCAGGTTCAGGCCTGGACGATCGATGAAACGGCCGAGATGCGGCGACTCCTGGACCTCGGCGTGCACGGACTGATCACCGACCGGCCGGACCGGGCGCTACGGGTGCTGGGGCGGCCGGTCGACGACGACCACGTACCGGGGTTCGCGCCGGACTGACCCCCTCCGCGTTCCGAGCGTGCGGGGTGGGGGCGACCGAATCGCGGCGCGTCGGCAGGTCGGGACGAGGCGCCCGGATAACAAGTGTTCGGTCGCGTGGGCCACAGAACGCACGACACGTAACGAGGCGCGCCCTGTCTACCATTTCGTTTCCGTGCGCGACGTCGCTGGCGGCGATCCGGCCTGCCCTGCGGACGCGTCGCACGGTTCGTGAAGGAGTTGTTTCGATTGATCCTCGACCACCTACGTACGACGTTCCTCGGCATCGCCCTGCTGATGGGCGCGAGCACCGCGCTGGCGAGCTACGGCTTCTACGTCGGAAGCGACCTCACGGAGGACGGCACCGTCCTGATCGGGGGGAGCGGCGACGAGCCTTCGGGTCACTGGCTCGAGATCGTCCCGCGTCAGGACCACGAGCCGGGCGCCACGATCCAGGTCGGCGTCACCGACGAAGCCCGCTATCCCGGCGAGCTCATGGAGATCCCCCAGGTCGACACGACCTTCAAGTTCATCACCATGGACTACTCGGAGTACGCGGGCTTCCCGCCTCCGCTCACCAACGGCGGACTGAACGAGCACCAGGTCGCCGGTCGGGACATCTGGTCGCCCTCGCGCGACGAGCTCCGCGACATGATTCCCGATCCCCAGCGGGGGCCTCAGTACAGCGACCTGGCCCGCATCGCCATGGAGCGTGCGACGACGGCGCGCGAGGCGGTCGAGATCGTGGGCGCCGTGATCGACGAGTACGGGTTCTCGACCTACGGCGGCAACTCGCACATGTTCGCCGACCCGAGCGAAGGCTGGGTCATGATCCAGTACGCGGGGGACGCGGGCCTTTGGGTCGCCGAGCGGCTCGGTTCGGACGAGGTGCGGATGTCGTACCCCGGGTACGTGAACCCCATCCCGAGCGACCACATCGACTTCGAGAACCTCACGCTCGCCGAGCGGGACGATCCCGAGTTCCTGGCGTCGGACAACTTCATCTCCTTCGCCGTCGAGCAGGGTTGGTTCGACCCCGATGCCGGGGAGGACTTCGACGTGCAGGCCGTCTACGCGGCCAGCGCCACGCCCTCCGGCACCGCCCAGCGCTTCGAGGAGCGCCTGCGCGACCTCGCGCCCGTGTCGCTCGAGGAGTTCATGGCCGTCGTGCGCGATCCGGACGTCGCGCGGGACACCACCGGGTACGGCCAGGTGGCCGCCCTCCAGAATGAGCTGGAACACCCCGAGCTGGCCCGCCTGTGGGTCGCGCCGACCAGCTCGGTCACGGCTCCGTTCATCCCCTGGTACATCGGCGTGACCGAGGTCCCGCCCGAGTTCCGGGTCCACCGGTACCTCTACCGCGACGCCGCGTCCGAGTTCCTGTCCGCCGACTACCAGCTTCAGGAAGCGACATCGTTCGCGTTCCAGACCTTCTCGCGCCTGATGTACTACGCCTGTTCCGACCCGGTTCGGTTCCTGCCGGAAGTGACGGAGGCCCTCGTCGGCTTCGAGCGCGGGCTGATCCACGACCAGGCGAGCGTCGAGGCGATCGCAGCGCGGCTTCTGGACGCGGGCGACGCGGAGCTGGCCAGCGAGTACCTGACGTACTACAGCAACACCGAGGCGCGGAACGGGCTGCGCATGGGCGAAGGGCTCGTGACCGGCCTGGACGCGAGGATCCAGGCGTTCTACGACATCCCGCAGCCGGTCGGCGACATCAACGCCGGCGCGGGCGTCGACTGCAGTCCGGAAGGGAAGATCGACCTGACGCGCCGCGGCCCGCTCGCGAGCGCGGCCGCCGCCCTCGCCGAGCGGACGGACGAGCCGACGGTCGCCACCACGGCGGACGTGTACGCGCCGGGCGAGCCGATCGAGGTCCTGTTCGCGAACGGGCAGGGCAACACCACGGACTGGCTGACCGTGGCCGAGGCGGACGCTCCGAACGACTCGTTCGGAAGTTGGCAGTACGTCGGTGCGACCGGCGGCTACGCGCAGTTCTTCGCCCCGGACGAGCCTGGCGAGTACGAGATCCGGCTGTTCTGGAACGACGGGTACGAACTGGGTGCGAGCACGACGATCACCGTCGAGTAGGTCGAGCGATCGGCCTGGCGAGATCCGTTTCGCCCGAGCCGAACGCACCGCCTGAACGCAATGGCGAACGCCCGTCCCTGCATCGCGTCAGGGACGGGCTTCTCGCGTGCATGAAGCGCGCCTAGCGCGTCTCGGCCGCCGCCCGCTCCCGCCGCGCCCGCACGAAGTTGATCACCAGCACCGTGACGATCAGGGCGAAGCCGGTCGCCTCGACGGCGAGCGAGGGATAGAACACGGCGACCAGGCCGATCCCGACCAGAACGCGGGACGGCCACAGCATCCAGGTGAACATGTACCCCTCGATCGCGGCGGCGAAGGCGCCGAGCGCGGCGAAGGCGGTGAGCACGGTCCAGCCGACCAGGAGCCACGGCCCGCCCAGGATGATCTCGGGGTTGAACACCATGAACATCGGGATCAGGTACAGGCCCTTGGCGAACTTCCACGCCTCGATGCCGGTGCGCATCGGGTTCGATCGGGCGACGCCCGACGCCGCGTACGCGGCGAGCGCGACCGGCGGCGTGACGTTGCTGTCCTGCGAGTACCAGAACACGACCAGGTGCGCGATCAGCAGCGGGATCCCGAACTCCTGCGTGAGGGCGGGTCCGGTGAGGACGATCAGCACGATGTAGCTGGCGGTGACGGGGAGGCCCATCCCTAGCACCAGGCTGGCGATCAGCACCAGCAGCAGCGCGATCAGGACGTTGCCGCCCGAGAACGACAGCATCAGCGACGAGAACTTGAGCCCAAGGCCGGTGAGGCCCACGATGCCGACCACGATGCCGGCCACGGCGCAGGCGACCGAGACGGGAAGGGCGTTGCGGGCGCCGATCTCCATCGCCTGGAGCGTCTTCACGACCCCCCGCACGACCGCGCGACCCCACCCTTCGCCTTCACGGACGGTGGCGTCGGGAAGGGCCTCGCCGGCGACGGTGCGGGGAGCGCCCGACTCGACGTCGACGACGCTGTCCCCGTCGGGCTTGGGGGCGCGGCCGAGGTACAACCGGCGAATCACGTAGCGGGCGACGGTGACCGCCAGGATCGCCACGATCGAGACGGCCCCTACCCGGGCGGGCGACAGGTTCTGCAGCAGCAACCAGATCAGGATCCCGAGCGGGATCAGGAACTGCCACCCCCGAGCGAACACCTGCCTTAGCTTCGGCAGCTCCGAGTCGCGCATGCCGCGCATGCCACGTTTCGCGGCGATGATGTCGACGAACAGGAACACGGTCGTGAAGTACAGGATCGCCGGCAGGATCGCGACCTTGACGATGTCGACGTACGGGATGCGGGTGTACTCGGCGATCAGGAAGGCGCCGGCCCCCATGATCGGCGGCATGATCTGACCGCCGGTGCTGGCGGCCGCCTCGACCCCACCGGCCTCCTCCGGGGTATAGCCGAGCCGTTTCATGAGCGGAATCGTGAACGAGCCGGTGGTGACGACGTTCGCGATGGCGCTTCCGGAGATCGAGCCCATGAACCCCGACGCGATCACCGACGCTTTGGCAGGCCCGCCGCGCTGGCGGCCGGTGGCGGCGTAGGCGAGGTCGATGAAGAACTGGCCGGCGCCGGTGACCTCGAGGAAGGCGCCGAACAGCACGAAGATGTACACGAACGTCGCCGCGACCCCGAGCGGCAGGCCGTAGATCCCCTCCTGACCGAGGTACAGCTGCGCCACGATGCGGCCCAGGTCGTAGCCTCGGTGCTCGAGGACGCCGGGCAGCGAGATCATCGACAGCGGACCGCGGGGACCGACCATGGCGTAGGCGATGAACACGATGCCGATGATCGAGATCGTCGGTCCGATCACGCGCCGCGAGGCCTCGAGCAACGTCACGACCAGAACGATGCCCATGGTCACGTCGGTCTGGGTCCAGAAGCCGGCGCGGGCGATGATCGCGTCCAGGTTCAGGACCAGGTACCCGCCGGTCGCGAGCGAGGCGGCGAGGAACACGGTGTCGATCGGCCACCGCAGCCAGCCGCGGCGGCTGGCCGGGAACAGCAGGAAGGCGAGGGTCAGGATCAGCGTCAGGTGGATCCCGCGCTGATAGAACAGGTTCAGCGTCTGGATCCCGGCGGTGTAGAGCTGGAACAGCGACAGCCCGATCCCCACGATCGCCACCAGCGCGGCGGCGAAGGCGGCGAGCTTGCCCGGTTCCGGCATGCCGCCCGACGGCGGCGCACCGGCGACGCGGCGCCCGCCCGCGCCGGGCGCGGCGTCGGCGTGCACGGCGGAGACGTCGTGCGGACCGGAGCTGGAGGGCGTGTCGCCGGACCCCGGTTCGGACCGCGTCATTCG
>SLSQ01000007.1 GCA_007130355.1 Trueperaceae bacterium | reverse complement strand
GACCGGGCCGGAGCGCGTTGGCTCCGGCCCGGTCGGACCCGCGATCCATCTGGATCTAGCTGGACCGGAACGTCAACGTCCCGGCGTGCTCCAGGCGAACTCGGTCGCGAAGGTCGCCAGTTCGGCCAGTGCGATCTCGTCCACGGCGACCCGGTCGGCGAGGACGACGTCGTACGGAAGGGCACCCAGGTCGGGCGCCGCCCCGTCGTACGGCAGGCCGACGTCGGTGCCGGCGTCGATCGCCGGGCTGTCGGCGCTCAGGGCCAGGAACTCGTCGTCCCCGGCGTAGGTGCTCTCGAAGCGCGGGTCGCCGATGCCGAGGTCCCAGGTGTTGTGGCTCGAGTCGGAGCCGGACACGTACAACAGGGCGCTCCCGACGGCCACGTTGTTCCGGTAGCGGGTGCCGTCGTGACCGTAGAACGCCGCGCCCCCGTTGCCGTACGCCGTGTTGTGCACGAACTCGATTCCGTACCCGCTGTTGCTCGAGAACCCGCCCGAACGGTTGTCGAACGCCAGGGACGAGCGCACCACGTTGTTGCCGGTGATGCCGCCGCCCGCCTTGATCCCGGTGCCGTCGCCGTGCGAACCACGGCCGTTGCGGAACGCCACCGACTGCTCGACTACGGTGTTCGTCGAGCGCCACAGGTCGATGCCGTCGTCCGAGTTGTCGAACGCGACCACGCGGTACAGCCGGTTCCCGTCCCCGGACGAGAGGCCGATCCCGTCGGCGTCGTCGCCCTGCCGGCCGTAGACGTTGTAGCGGTCGTAGTTGTCGTACGTCACGATGTGCGCGTACAGGTTCCGGTCGGCGCCCACGTTCTGGATGCCGCTGCCGTGGTTGCCGTGCGTGATCAGTCCGTGGAACACGTTGTCCGACGCGCCGTTGTGGACGTAGATGCCCTGCTGCGGTCCGTTGCGGACCTCGAAGTCCACGAACACGTTCCACGAGGCGCCGTCGACCCACACCCGGTCCATGCTCTCGCCCGGAACTCCGTACGAACCGTCCAGCACCGCTCGTTCCCCCGGGTACGAGGCCCACACGATCGGTCGGTCGGGCGTGCCGGAACGGCGGAACCGCACCTCGATCGGGTACTCGCCGCCCCGCAGGTAGACCACGTCGCCCGGCTCGACCACGTTCGCCGCGTGCGTCAGGGTGCGGAGCGGGTCGCCTTCGGTCCGACCGGAGTTGGCGTCCGAACCGCTCGGCGACACGAACAGCGTCGGTGCCGGCAGGTCGTAGGCGGACTCGTCGTCGCGCGGCTCCGGATCCGGTTCGGGTTCGGGTTCCGGTTCGGGCTCGGGTTCGGGCTCGGGCTCCGGTTCCGGCTCCGGTTCCGGCTCGGGCTCGGGTTCCGGTTCCGGTTCGGGTTCCGGCTCCGGTTCCTGTCCCGGCGGGGTACCGCCTCCGCCGCCGGCGTGGTCCGGACGCCCGACCCGCACGCCACGGAACGTCGCGGTCGACTCGATCTCCGGTTCGCTGCTGGTGACCGCCATGCCGATCATGACCTCTTCGCCGAGGGCCAGTTCGTACGTGCCGATCGAGGTCCAGGTCGTTCCGTCGAGCGAGCGTTCGCCCTCGACCCGGTCCCCGCTCCGCGTCAGGCGCAGCCACCCTTCGGGCGTCCCGTCCGGATCGCTGCCCGCCTCGCGCGTCGCCCCGCCGTCGTCGTCGCGCACCTGCATGACGACGCCGACCTGATCGTTCACGTACAGGAGGGCGTTGCGCGCCTCGGGATGGAGTCCGTCGCGGATCATCACCCCGGCCTTGCTGCCCTCGGTCGCGGCCTCGAACGCTTCGACCATCAGCTCGAGCGATCCGTCTCCCTCGAGCTCGGTGAAGACGTAGTAGAACGCGTCCGACGATCCGGCGATGTCGGAGCCGGCGCCGCGTACGGTCACCGCGTCCTCCTCGAGCGCCTCCGGCGGCGGATCGAGCGGCGTGACCGTCGCATCTTCGCCGTACCCGATCGCGACGCCGGACCACGACGCTTCGGCCTCCTCCTCGGTCGTGCCTCCCGGCGTGACCTGCCCGCAGGCAGCGAGAATCGCCAGGAGCGCGGCGAGCGCTGCGAGCCTGGCGACCGTTCCGAACGTCCTGCTACGTGGGGTGGCGCACCTCGTACGCCGTCGTTCCTTCGTGCTTCTACGCATCCGCACCATCTCTCCCTTATGGTTTGGACGCAACCTACGGTACGTTCCGGTCGGTTGCATCACTGGCTCGCCGAGTCCCGTGATGCCCACGTGGGGATGCTCGGGTCCACGCCTCCTGGACGTCGTCGTCCGACGCCCGATGACGAAGGGCACTTCACCAGGTTGGGTGCACGAAGGATGGGAATACGACCGGTTGCGCTACTCGCTCCGCGTGCGCCAAGCGCCCAAGTTGCGGCGCACGCTTCTTGGCGTCCTCCCTGCGGGCCGGGGTCGTTCGCCCCGTCCCACAAGCCGCGACGCTCGCAGTGCACATCTGCACTATTCGTATCGTAGGCGACATTTCGTTCGCGGCCGCGCGCCGGTCCGCGGGAACGCCGTTCTCGACGGAACGCACGGCCGCCTACCCGCTCCGCTCTCGATCCCGCACCCCGGTCCTCCACCCCGTTTCCGTACGGATGAGGACGGCACCCGCCGAGAACCGGGGTACCTTGCCACTCCAGATGTGCGGAATCGTGGGGTTCGTGACCATCGACGGCGTCGCACCCGACCTCGCGGTCGGGCAGATCCGTGCGATGAGCGACCGGATCGCGCACCGAGGTCCCGACGACGCCGACGCCTGGGTCGACGCCGACGCCGGCGTCGCGCTCGGACACCGTCGCCTCTCGATCCTCGACCTCTCCCCCGCCGGACGCCAGCCGATGCGGTCGCCCAGTGGCCGCTACGTGATCGTGTACAACGGCGAGGTCTACGACCACGCCGACCTGCGCGCCTCGTTCGGGCCCGGCCCCGAGGGGTGGCGCGGACGGTCCGACACCGAGTCGTTGCTGGCCGCCTTCGACGCGATCGGCATCGAAGCCACCTTGCGCCGGGCGACCGGCATGTTCGCGTTCGCCGTCTGGGACCGTTGGGAACGGGTCCTGACCCTCGGCCGCGACCGCCTCGGCGAAAAGCCGCTCTACTACGGCTGGCAGGGGCGGGTGCTGCTGTTCGGTTCCGAACTCAAGGCGCTCCGCCCCCACCCCGCCTTCGACGGCCGCGTCGATCCGGCGGCGCTCGCTTCGTACCTTCGGTACGGCTACGTGCCGGCTCCGCACTCGATCCACCTCGGCATCCGCAAGCTGCCGCCCGGGACCACCTGGCGCTCCGGTCCGGACCGCTCGCCGGGCGCCTTGGCCGAGCCGGTCCCGTACTGGAACCTGCACGACGTCGCCGAACAGGGCCGGCGCCACCCGTTCATCGGCAGCGACGAGGAGGCGACCGACGCGCTCGAGGCGCACCTGGCCGCCGCGGTGGCGTCGCAACGGATCGCCGACGTGCCGCTGGGCGCCTTCCTCTCCGGCGGCATCGACTCGAGCGCCGTGGTCGCGTTGATGCAGGCCCAGAGCACCGCGCCCGTCAAGACGTTCACGATCGGCTTCTCCGAACGCGCCTACGACGAGTCGGCCGCGGCCCGAGCCGTGGCCCGGCACCTCGGCACCGACCACCACGAGCTGATCGTCTCGCCCGACGAGGCGGCCGCGGTGATCACGCGCCTCCCCTCGATCTACGACGAACCGTTCGGCGACGTGTCCGCGATCCCGACCTGGCTGGTCGCCGGCCTCGCGCGCGCGCAGGTGACCGTGGCCCTGTCCGGCGACGGCGGCGACGAGCTGTTCGGCGGCTACGGCCGCTACGCGAGCGTCGAACGCCTCTGGCGACGGTCGCGCCGTCTGCCGGCCCCCTTCCGTTCCGGGGCGGCGAACGTGGTGGACGCCCTTCCGGCCGACGCCCTGCGACACGCCGCGATGCGCCTTCGGGTCGGCGCGTTCCCGCACCTGCTCGGTTCGAGGATCCACGGCGTCGCGACCGCGCTGCGCGCGACGTCGGTCGAGGAGCACTACCTCGCGCGCGTCGCGCACGTCGACGATCCGGCGGCGTTGCTCCGCTCCGGCGCGACGCCGCACCGGGCCTGGGCCGAGACGCTGCCGTTCGACCGCACCGACCCGACCGAGCGGATGATGGCGTTCGACGCCCGTTCGTACCTACCGGACGACGTTCTGGTCAAGGTCGATCGGGCGGCGATGGCGCACGGGCTCGAGACCCGCGTGCCGATGCTCGACCACCGGGTGGTCGCGTTCGCCTGGAGCCTCGGGCGGGAGGCCCGCGTCCGCGACGGGCGCACCAAGTGGTTGCTCCGCCGCGTGCTGGATCGCCACGTGCCGCGCGCGCTGGTCGACCGCGACAAGACGGGCTTCGGCGTGCCGATCGGCAGCTGGTTGCGGGGACGGCTTCGGCCGTGGGCCGAGGAGCTCCTCTCCCCCGAACGGCTCGACGCCGGCGGTCCGTTCCACCCGGGGCCGGTGCGGCGCCTGTGGCGCGAGCACCTGTCCGGACGGGCCGACTGGCAGCACCGGCTCTGGCCGATCCTCGCCTACCAGGACTGGGCCCGCGACCGCTAGCCCCGCGGCCGTGACCGCGGGACGGCCCGCCTCGGCAGGGGGCGCCGGGGGTTCAGAGGCTCTCGGCCAGGACCGGCGCGCCGGCCGCGTCGAGGTGGATCCTCCAGAACTCCGCGGCGATCCGGACCAGGTCGTAGCGCTCCTCGACCCGGTGCCGTCCGCGGGCGCCCATCGCCGCGCGCTCGTCGTCCGGCATGCGCAGCAGGCGTGCCAGCGCCGCGGCGAACGCTTCCGGGTCGCCCGGCGGGACCACGAAACCGCAGCCGTCCAGCAGCCGGGGCAGGTCGGACACGGACGTCGCCACCACGGGCAGGGCCATGGCCATCCCCTCGAGCACCGCGTTGGGCAGGCCCTCGACGTCCGACGTCAGCAGCAGCGCGTCGAGGGCCGCCAGGAACGTCGGGACCTCCTCGATCGGTCCGAGCAGGCGGCACGAGCGCCGCAGGTACGGGTCCGCCTCGATGCGTCGCCGCATCTCGGCCTGCAGCGGCCCGTCGCCGGCTAGCAGCACGACGTCCGGGCGATCCTCGGGTCGCATCCGCAGCAGGGCGTCCAGCAGCACGTCGATCCGCTTCTCGACGACGAACCGGCCCAGGAACCCGACGACCCGCGCGTCGGGGGCGATCCCGAGGGCGGCGCGGGCGTGCGCCGTGGCCTCGCGCGACGGCCGGAACCGGCTCAGGTCGACGCCGCACGGCAGCACGTCGATGCGGTCGCGCGGCACGCCGCTCTCCGTCAGGCGGTCGGCGATGGCGTACGCGTTCGGGAGGAACCGGGCCGTGACGCGGTCGAGGAACGGCCGCAAGCGCCGGTGCAGCGACGTGTCGCCCGGCGCCAGCGACAGGTCCGAGTGGAAGATCGCCGGCACCCGCGCCACCCACGCGGCCAACCGCCCCCACGCCCCCGTCGAGCCGTCCAGGACGGTATGCACGATGTCGGGCCGGGTCCGCGCGAAGTGCCGGATCAGGCGGAGCAGGAAGATCGGCGCGGAGGTCGTGCTGCGGTCGATCAGGGTGTGCCGCACGCCGGCGGCGTCGAACGCCGCCGCGACGGCCGGCGAGGTGGTCGGGAGGAAGGTGACCGCTTCGAGCTCGACCCCGCGCGCGAACGCCGGTCGCTGCGTCACCAACGCCGCCAGCTGGCGCTCGGCCCCGCCGAGGGTGTAGCTGCCGAGTACGAAGGCGACCCGCTTCCGCTCCGAACGGGGACTGCGCCAGGTACGAACCTGCGACCGTGCCGTCATGACCCAAGCTACCGCCGGCGTTCGGCGCGGCGTGGTCATCGCGCACAGTGCCGGCGGGCGGGGAGGGTCCCGTCGCCGCGGCGTCCGGTCGGCCGGTCCGGCGGTGCGGCGGTGCGGCGGTACAGCGGTGCGGTCCGGCGGTGCGGCGGTCCGGCGGTAGGCCGGTCAGCCGGCCAGCCGGTCGCGGACCGCGGCCGGGAG
>SLSQ01000192.1 GCA_007130355.1 Trueperaceae bacterium | reverse complement strand
TTCGGGTCGATCGCGCGGGTACCTTCGCGGACCGAGACGATGATCGTAGGTAGGACCGTGATCACCAGCGCGATCCCGAGCGCGCGGTCGGAGAGCCCCAGCAGCAGGTAGGCGACCACGAACAGTAGGATCCGAGGCACGGTGAGGGTGAGGATCAGCCAGCCTTGGAGCAGGTCGTCGACGCGTTTCGAGAGGCCCATGGCGGCCCCGAGCGCGACGCCGGCGGACATGGCGATCGTGAACGCGATCAGGACCCGCTGGGTGGTGATGCCCAGGTGGAACCACATCGCGCCACGTTCGAACTCGCGGGCCGCGAACGCGACCGTCTCGACCGGACCGGGCAGGAAGGTGCCGAGCGTGCTCGATCCGACCCACCAGACGGCGAGGATCGACAGGTACGACACGAGCCGGAGGGCGGTGCGGACACCGCCCTCCTTCCGTGCTGCGCGGGCGCGTGCGTCCCGTCGGCTGGTTACGTCGGTCACGGGGTCTCGGCTCCTGCGCCCGTCCTAAGGGGCGCGCGCTGCGGTGCGAACGGGCGGCGAGGGTCGCCGCCCGAGTGGTCCGTCTCCGGTCGAAAGTCTACGGGTTGAACTCGGTCGTGTACGCGTCGCGGGGCACGCTCTCGACGCCGACCACGTCGGGACCGGAGATGTCGAGCATCGCCTGCACCATGTCCAGGAGGCCGTCGATCGACTCCTCGGTCCAAGCGTCGGGGGTGCCTTCCTTCCAGCGTTCGACGACGCTCGGGAAGACCGACGGGTCGGGCAGCGAGTACAGTTCGAGGTCGAGAAGCGATTGCCAGAACGGGTCGTCGGCCGGGAGCGACTCCATGTGCTCGATGGTGTCGAGGAAGGCCGCGATGAAGGCGGTCTTGTGCTCGGCGGGGAAGTCGTCGCGGGCGAGCAACACCAGGTTCGGCAGATCGGCCGGGAGGCCCATCTCCTCGAGCATGTCCGTGACGAACATCACGGCGCGACCGTCGCCGGCGCCCTCGAGGCGTGCCACGAAGTGCCAGAACGGCAGCCCGGCGTCGACCTCTCCGGTGCGGATGAGCTCCATCATCAGGGGCGGGGCGGCGGCGACGACCTCGCCGTCCACCTGCGGATCGAAGCCGTACTGCGAGACGGCCAGCGCGCGGAGGATCAGCAGCGACTTGTCGCGGACGCTGCCGGCGGCGATGGTGCCCCCGCGGAGGTCCTCGATCCCTTGAACATCGGAGTCGGGCGGAACGACCAGCGCGCCGATCGCCTTGGCGTACGGGTAGATGGCGGTCACGGCGACGTCGTGGTCGCGCAGGATCACGGCGCCCAGGAAGTCGTCGACGGTGACGTCGGCGTCGCCGGCGCGCAGCGCGAGTTCGGTCGCCTGCTTGCTGGCGTAGGTGGTGCCGACGACGTCGAGGCCGTGGGCTTCGTCGAAGCCGAAGGTGTTCATGGCATGGATCACCCAGGAGAAGGTGCCCACGGCCTCCATGGCGGCGTTGACGCGGACGGTGTCCTGCGCCGAGGCGGCGTTCCAGCCGAAGGCGGCCAAGGCGAGGGCGGCGAGCGTGGTGCGGATCCGTCGGTTCATCGGGTGGCTCCCCTTTCGGTGCGGCCGGCCGGGGAGTCCCTCCAGGGTGCACGACGGCTCCGAACCGCCGAAGACCCTTCATGGCCGGACCCCTCTCGACCGTGACTTCGACGTAAGCGTACCACTAACGCCCCGCCCCCGGGACGTTCGCCCCTTGACGAATCGGATCGAACACCCGCTGATACCGTTTCGGGCATGACGGCGCACGACCGCTCCGAATCCGGGGCCGGCGATCGCACGAGGCGAGCGAGACGCGAACGCGTGGCTCGCTGCGTCCTGCACGGTTAGCGCCCTCGACGCGAGCCGTCGCGCCGTCCCCCGCCCGGACGCCGGGTCCGGGCGGCGAGTCCGGCACGGGGCGCCGCGTGCCCCTTCGGACCGCGAAGCGACCTCCCGACGCGAACGCATTGGGGGCCGAATCCGAATGGCCGATACCGATCGACCGAACACGAACCTGGACCGTAGGAACTTCCTGAAGATGCTGGGCGCCGTGGGCGGGACCACCGCGGTGTTCAGCGCGCTCGACTCGTTCGGGATGAGCATGGCGTCCGCACAGGACGCGCCGCCCGACCTCTCCGGCCGCAGCGACGGCACGCGCGTGATCGTGCTCGGCGCCGGCCTCGCCGGCATGACCGCCGCGTACGAGCTCTCCAAGCTCGGCTACGAGACGCCGATCCTCGAGGCGCGCACCTTCGCCGGCGGGCGGACGCAGTCGGCGCGTCGCGGGTTCTCGCTCACCGACGTCACCGGCACCACGCAGCGGTGCCTGTTCGACGAGGGCGAGTACATCAACCACGGGCCGTGGCGGATCCCGTTCCACCACCGCTCGACGCTGCACTACTGCACGAAGTTCGGCGTGCCGCTCGAGGTGATGGTCAATCAGAACGACAACGCCTACGTGCTGCACGACGACATCGACGGCCCGTTCTCGGGTCAGCGGATGCGTCAGCGCGAGATCAAGGCCGACATGCGGGGCCATACCGCCGAGCTCCTCGCCAAGGCCGCCGATCAGGACGCGCTGGACCGCGAACTGACCGCCGACGACAAGGAACAGTTGATCTCGTACCTGGTGCACGAGGGCTACCTCGACAGCGAGGACCTCGCCTACCGCGGCACCAGCGGACGCGGCTACGCCTCGAACCCCGGGGCCGGCATGAACCCCGGCGAGTCCTCCGACCCGCACGGGTTCCTCGACCTGCTCCGCTCCGGGCTCGGCCGGACCTTCCGCTCGATCGGCGCGTGGAACCAGCAGCCCACCATGCTGCAACCGGTCGGCGGGATGGACCGGATCGCCAAGGCGTTCGAGCGCGAGGTCGGCCACATGATCCGCTACGGCATGGAGGTGCAACGGATCCGTCAGAACGACGAGGGCGTCACCGTCGAGGTCGAGAACGTGCGCAGCGGCGAGACGTACACGATCGAAGGCGACTACCTGATCAACACGATCCCGCTGTCGGTCCTGAACCAGATCGACAACGGCCACTCCGAGGAGCACCGCCGCGCGATGGGCGAGGTGTCGTACGCCTCGACCGGAAAGATGGGGCTGCAGTTCTCCCGCCGCTTCTGGGAAGAGGACGACCACATCTACGGCGGCCACAGCGTCACGAACTTCGCGGGCAACATCTCGTACCCGTCGTACGGGTTCCACAAACAGAAGGGCGTGCTCCTCGGGTACTACAACTTCGGCGGCGAAGCGGTCCGCGTCAGCGGCATGAGCCACGAGGACCGGGTCCAGTACGCGCTGGACATCGGCGAACGGCTGCACCCCGGCCAGTACCGCGACGCCTACGAGACCGGCTTCAGCGTCGCTTGGCACCTGGTGCCGTACAGCCTGGGCGGTTGGGCCTCCTGGTCCGGCAGCGCCCGTCAGGACGCCTACCCGGTTCTGAACGAGCCGGACGGCCGCGTCTACCTCGCCGGCGAGCACCTCAGCTACCTGACCGGCTGGATGGCGGGCGGCATCGAATCGGCCTGGATCCAGATCGAGAAGCTGCACCGGCGTGCGGCCCAGGACGAGGCCCGAGCGGCCGTGAAGGGATTCGCGCGTGCATGACCTCCAGGTCATTAGGCGGCGGCTCCGGGCCGTCGCCCTTCTGCTCGCGGTCGTCGCGTGGGCGTTCGCCTCGGCGGCCGCGGCGCAGGGCGCCGAGATCTACGAGAACCAGTGCGCCACCTGCCACGGTCCGTCCGGCGAGGGCGGCGGCGCCTTCCCGTCCCTGGTCGGCAGCGAGGTCGTCCTCGGGGACGCGCACGCCCTGCTGGCCCTGCCGCTGCAGGGCGCGGGCGCCATGCCCGGCTTCGCGACCACCCTCACCGACGCCGAGATCGCCGACGTGTCCACCTACGTCCGCACCTCGTGGGGCAACGACGCCGGCGAGATCGACGCCGCCACGGTCGCCGAGGTCCGCGACGAACTCGGCGCCGACCCCGGCCCCGAGCCGGCCGAGGAGGCCGAAGAGCCGGCCGAGCCCGAGGACGCGGACGAACCCGACGATGCCGACGCCGAGGAGGCGCCGGAGGAGGTCGAGTGGGACGCTGAACTCGGGGCCCAGGTGTACGGCGCCAACTGCGCCGCCTGCCACGGCGTCGAGGGGCAGGGCGTTCCGGGTGCGTTCCCGGCCCTCGCCGGCAACGCCTTCCTGAACGCGGACGCCCCGTTCGTGATCCACGTTCCGATGTACGGCCGTGCCGGCATGCCGGCGTTCGGCGGCCTCTCGGACGAGGAGATGGCGGCGGTGGTCAGCTACATGCGCACCTCCTGGGGCAACGACGCCGGAGCCGTCACCGTCGAACAGGTCGAGGAGGTGCGGGACGGTCCCTCCGAGATCGATCCCGACGACCCGACCTTCCGGCCCGGCGCGGCGAACTGACGCCACCGGGGCGGAACGGCCCGTCACGTGGGCCCGAGCGCACCGTGCGCTCGGGCCCACGATCGGGTGCGGCGCGGGCGCTGCCCGCGGAACCGCGTCGTGTGCGTGGTACGCTTTGCCCCCGTAACCCTCAGGTACGGTCCCGTGAAGCCGAGACGCCGCGTCACGGCGGAGGAGGCAGGATGGCGAAGAACGCCGAGACGACACGGACTCCGGTCGCGAACGATCCCGCCTGGATCGAGTCCGAGCCGATCCGTGCCTTGGTGGCCCGGGGCAAGTCCGAAGGTTCCCTCGACACCGAACAGATCAGCGGTGCGTTCGTCAAGGCGCTCGGCGTCCTCGACCTCGAGACCGGCGACGTCGCCTTCGAGGACCTGATGGAGCACCTCGAGCGGCAGGGGATCGACATCGCCGACCTGGCCGACGACGAGGTGATCGACGACGAGGTGGTCGGCGAGCTGGCCGACGAGCTCGAGGACGACGAGGACGTGGCCCGCCGCGGCATCGCCGCGCTCGAGGCGCGCGCCGAAGCGCTGGCCGACGCCCGCATCCGCACGAACGATCCGGTCCGGCAGTACCTGCAGGAGATCGGCCGCGTCAAGCTCCTCACCCTCGAAGAGGAGATCAGCCTCGCCCGCAGGATCGAGGAGGGCGAAGCCGCTCGGGTGACGCTCGATACGGACGACGAGGAACGTGGCGCGCGCGATACGCGACGCCTGCAGCGGATCGTCGAGGACGGCGATCTGGCCCGCCAGCACCTGATCGAGGCGAACCTCCGCCTGGTGGTCAGCATCGCCAAGAAGTACAACGGTCGCGGCATGAGCTTCTTGGACCTGATCCAGGAGGGCAATCAGGGCCTGATCCGGGCGGTCGAGAAGTTCGAGTACCGGCGCCGCTACAAGTTCAGCACCTATGCCACCTGGTGGATCCGCCAGGCGATCAACCGCGCCATCGCCGACCAGTCGCGCACGATCCGCATTCCGGTGCACATGGTCGAGACGATCAACAAGCTCACCCGTGCCAGCCGCCGCTTGCAGCAGGAGCTCTCGCGCGAACCGACCTACGAGGAGATCGCCGACGCCATGGGGCCGGAGTGGAACGCCGAGAAGGTCGAGGAGGCGTTCAAGCTGACCCGGGAACCGTTCAGCCTCGAGACCCCGATCGGGGACGAGGAGGACAGCTTCTACGGCGACTTCATCCCCGACGAGCAGATCGAGAGCCCGATCGACGAGGCCAGCAAGATCATCCTCAGCGAAGAGCTCGAGGAGGCGCTCGGAAAGCTCAACGAACGCGAATCGCAGGTCCTCAAGATGCGCAAGGGCCTGGTCGACGGCCGCGAGCACACGCTCGAGGAGGTCGGGCAGTTCTTCGGCGTGACGCGCGAGCGGATCCGGCAGATCGAGAACAAGGCGCTGCGCAAGCTCAAGTACCACGAGAGCCGCACCCGCAAGCTGCGGGACTTCTTGGAATGAACCCCCAGGACGCCGGTCCGGACTCCGGTCCCAACGCCGGCGCGGGCCGGCCGGTGGTGGTGGCGGGACCGCGGCGCGCGACCCGTGCCAACGTGGTGCGCATGCTCCTCGCGATCGTGATCCTCC
>SLSQ01000084.1 GCA_007130355.1 Trueperaceae bacterium | reverse complement strand
CCGCCGAGGAAGACGGCGACGCCGCCGGCGCCGGTCGCCCGCCGCACCCCGCGGACCGCCGCCTCGACCGCCTCCTCCAGGTCGCGGGCGGAGGCGAACCGTTCGGTGACCTGCTGGATCGCCGACAGCATGGCGTGGCTCTCCTGGAGTTCGTCGTAGGTAGCGGCGAGCTGGTCCTGGGCCCGTTCGCGCGCCCGCACCTCCCCGACGATCCAGCTGAGCGTCGCGGCGGTGGCGGCCGGACCGACCAGGGCGTAGAAGGCGATGCGGAAGAGGACCCCGGCGTCGCCCGGAATGCGCGGGACGATCGCGAGCTCGAGCACCAGGACCACCCCGATGATCGCGGCCGGAAGCCAGATCCGGGCGCGCGCGACCTGCCGCGCCAGGCTGCCGGCGGGCGATCCCGGCCGGTCGGCGGGCGAGGTGGACCCGAGCTCCATGACGGCAGCGTACCGAAGTGCGTGGCCGACGCCGCCACCTGCGGCTGCTGGTACCTTGGGCCCATGGACGACGGACGCTCCTCCGCCCCCGACGCCGACGAAGTCGCGGCCCCCGTATCGCCGGATCCGAACGGCCCGCCGGGTCCGCCCGGAGGTCCCACCGCGACCGTCGCCGTCGACGGCGTCGAGGTGCTCCTGCTCGGGACGGCGCACGTCTCGAGGGCGAGCGCGGACGAGGTGCGCACCCGGATCGAGACCGGCGCGTTCGATCTCGTGGCGATCGAGCTCGACGCCGGTCGCCACGCCGCGCTCGTCGATCCGGACGCGATGCACCGCACCGACCTGTTCACGGTGCTGCGTACGGGCCGAGCCGGCGCGATGGCGGCGAACCTGGCGCTCGGCGCCTACCAGCAGCGGCTCGCCGATCAGCTCGGCATCGAACCGGGGCAGGAGTTCCGCGAAGCGATCGCGGCGAGCGACGCGGCCGGCGTCCGGCTCGCCCTGATCGACCGGGACATCGGCGTGACGCTGGCTCGCGTGTCGCGGGCGGTGCCGTGGTGGCGGCGGATCGAACTGTTGGGCGGCCTGGTGGCGAGCGTCCTGTCGCGCGAGAAGATCGACGAGGCCGAGATCGAACGGCTCAAGGACGGCGACGTCCTCGAAGCGACGTTCGCCGAGTTCGCCGAGAGCTCGCGGCACCTGTACGAACCGCTGATCGCCGAGCGCGACCGGTTCATGGCGGCGCGCATCCGTCAGGAGGCGGCGTCGCTGGCGCAGCGGAGCGCACCCGCCGAGAGGGCCTCCACGGCCTCGCGCGACGGCCCGGAAGCTGCGGCGCCGGAAGAGGAACGTCCGGCCCGGATGCTGGCGATCGTCGGCGCCGGTCACCTGGCCGGGATCCGCGACGCGCTCGAACGGCCGCCGGCGACGGCGCCCGCCGACGAGATCGAAGGCCTCTCCGCCCGCCCCCCGGCCGGTCCGTGGCGGCGGATCGTGCCGTGGGCGATCGTGACGCTGATCGTGACCGGGTTCGTGATCGGGTTCGTGCGGGACCCCGATCTCGGACGGCAGCTGCTGAGCGACTGGGTCTGGATCAACGCGCTGGGCGGCGGGCTCGGCACCTTGGCGGCGGCCGCGCACCCGCTCACCGTGATCGGGACGACGCTGGCGGCTCCGCTCACGAGCCTGAACCCGACGATCGGGGCCGGCTTCGTCGCCGCGGCGATCGAACTGTGGCGCCGCAAGCCGAGCATCGGCGACTTCGCGACCCTGAGGCGCGACACCACGCGCCTGCGCGGCTGGTACCGCAACCGGGTGGCCCGGACGCTGCTCGTGTTCCTCGGCGCCACGCTCGGGTCCGCGATCGCGACCTGGCTGGCCGGCGCCCGCATCTTCGCCCGCCTCCTCTGACGGGGCCCGACGCCGCTCGACGGTCGCCGACCGTGACCCCGCCCGCCGGCGGATCGGGCGCGCCTGGGTAGCATGGCGGCATGTTCGCCGATCTGCAGCGCTTTCTGACGTTCCTCGAGGAGAAGGGCGAACTGGTCCGGATCCGGGAGCCGATCCGTCCCGAGCTCGAGATCTCCGCCCTCGCGGACATCGTCGTGAAGCGCGGCGGTCCGGCGCTCCTGTTCGAGAACGTCGAAGGCTCGGAGATGCCGGTCGTGATCGGCCTCTACGGCACGCGGCGCAGGACCGCCTGGGCGCTCGGGGTCGAGGACCTCGACGAGCTCGGCGACCGGGTCCGCGCCCTGCTCGACGTCAAGCTCGGCGGGGGCCTGTTCGGTCTCGCCTCGAACCTGCCGAAGCTGAAGGACCTCGGCACCCTGCCCCCGAAACGGGTCCGACGGGCCCCGGTTCAGGAACGGGTGCTGCGCGGCGAGGAGGTCGACCTCGGCCGCCTGCCGGTGCTGACCTGTTGGCCGAAGGACGGCGGGCCGTTCGTGACGCTGCCGCTGGTGATCACCCGCGATCCGCTGCACGGCGACGTGAACGTCGGCATGTACCGGATGCAGGTGTACGACCGGAATACCACCGGCATGCACTGGCAACGCCACAAGACCGGGGCGCGGCACCTGCAGAGCGCCAAGGAGGCGGGCGTGAAGCTTCCGGTGGCGGTGGCGCTCGGCGGCGATCCGGCCCTCACCTACGCCGCCACCGCTCCGATCCCGCCGATCCCCGGCGTGAACGAGTACGCGTTGACCGGCTGGTTGCGGGGGCGCCGGATCGAACTCGTCAAGGCGGCGACCGTCGACCTCGAGGTGCCGGCCCAGGCCGAGATCGTGCTGGAGGGGTACGTCGATCCGGAGGAGGCGTGGCGGGTCGAGGGTCCGTTCGGCGACCACACCGGCTTCTACACGCTCGAGGACCTCTACCCGACCTTCCACGTGACCGCGGTGACGATGCGGCGTGCGCCGGTCTACCCCGCCACGATCGTCGGGCGCCCGCCGATGGAGGACGCGTACCTGATCGAGGCGAGCGAGCGGCTGTTCCTGGCGCCCGCGCAACTGATCCTGCCGGAGATCCGGGACTACCACATGCCGCCGGCGGGCATCGCGCACAACCTGGTGAACGTGGTGATCCAAAAGGCGTTCCCGGGCCACGCCTACAAGGTCGCCAACGGGCTGCTCGGGCTCGGCCAGATGATGTTCGCCAAGGTCCTGCTCGTCTCCGACGACCGTAACGTCCCGCCGCAGGACCACGCCGGCTTCTGGCGGCACGTGCTGACGCGGGCGCGACCCGGCATCGACCAGCAGTTCGCGAAGGGTCCGATCGACGTGCTCGACCACGCGAGCCGGGCCTGGAGCTACGGCAGCAAGCTGATCCTCGACGGCACCACGAAGCATCCGGAGGAGGGGGCCGGCGAGCCGTGGACGCCGGGACCCCCGGTCGCCGACGAGGACCTTCCGTTCCACGGCGAGATCGAGGCGCAGCACCAGAGCGGCGACGGCTTCTGGTTCATCACCACCCGCAAGCGTCGCGCCGAACAGGGCCGCCACCTCGGCGAGTGGGCCGCGCGTCAGAACGCCGCGCGCGGCGTCCGCTGGATCGCCGTCCTCGACCACGACACCGATCCCGCCGACTTCGAAGAGTGCATCTGGACGATGCTGAACAACATCGATCCCGAACGGGACGTGCAGACGATCGACGACGCCGTGGGCGGGCCGACCTGGGTGGCGGACGGAACGCCGAAGATGCGCTCGGAAGGGTTCGACCGCGACTGGCCCGAGAAGATCCGGATGGATCCGGAGGTCGACGCCGCCGTCCGGACCACCTTCGCGGACCTCGTGGCCTCGCTCGACGCCGAGCCCGGTCGGATCGCCGGCGCTCTGGAGGCGCCCGCCGAGGACGCCGAGGAGACGCCGGATCGGTGACGTCGGTCAGCGCGGCCGAAGCAGCGTCGCGATCAGGAACAGACCGGCCTGCAGCAGGATGATCGCCGAGCCGCTCGGGACGTCGATCGCGTACGACGCGACGAGTCCCGCGACGGTCGTGACCGTTCCGATCGCGACGGACACGACGGTGGTGCGCGCGAGCGAGCGCGTGAGGAGGCGCGCGGCGGCGGCCGGAATCACCAGGTAGGCGGCCATCAGCACCACGCCGACCACCTGGGCGCTCACGACCACGGCGACGGCGGCCAGACCGAAGAGCCCGTAGTCGAGCAGGCGCACGCGGATCCCGTCGGTCGTCGCCAGCTCCGGGTCGAACGTCGCGTACGCGAGCCGGCTCCAGAGGAGCAGGAGCGTCGCGCTGACGAGTCCGGCGGTGATCAGGATGATCCGCAGTTCGTCAGGACCGACCGCCAGGATCGAGCCGAACATCAGGTGCCAGACGTCCACCACGGCGCGGTCGGGCGGGATGCGGGAGAGGAAGAGCACCCCGAGCGCGACCGAGACGGCGAAGGCGACGCCGATCGCGGTGTCGCTCGCCAGTTCGGTCCGGTCGCGCACCCAGGCGATCGCGATCGCCGCGACGAGGGTGAACGGCAGCGCGACCCAGAGCGGCTGGGCCAGCAGCCCGGCGTTCCCGAAGCCGTAGGCGAGCAGGGCGCCGAGCGCGATCCCGCCGAACGAGGCGTGCGCCAGACCGTCGCCTAGGAAGGCGAGTCCGCGCTGCACCACGAAGACGCCGAGGAGCCCGGCCATGAGCGCGATCGCGGCGCCGGCCGCGAGCGCCCGTTGCATGAAGCCGAAGTCGAGCATGGTGGCGAGCTCGGCGATCATCCGATCACCGGTCCGTGGTCGTGCCCGACGTGCCCGTACGCTCGTTCGAGACAGTCCCGAGCGAGCGCCTCCTCGGGCGGGCCGAAGCCGTGTACGACACGGTTCAGGACGAGGACGTCGCTGGCGTGATGCCGGGCCGCCGCGAGGTCGTGCGTCACCATCACGATGGTCGCTCCGGTCTCCTCCTGGTACCGCTCGAGCAGTCGGCTCAGGTCGTGCTCGGCGAGGAAGTCGACGCCGGTGGCCGGCTCGTCGAGCACCACGAGGTCGGGGCGACGGACGAGCGCCCGGGCGAGGAAGGCGCGTTGCAGCTCGCCGCCGGAAAGACGGGAGAGCGACCTCCGCGCCAGGTGCTCCGCACCGACGTCGGCCAGAGCGGCGACCGCGCGCTCGCGTTCGCGGGGCGGGACGCGCGCCGGCCAGCGCCGACGCAGTCCACTGACGACCAGTTCGAGCGCGGTCGCGGGGAAGGTGCGGTCGAACGTCTTGAGCTGGGGTACGTACCCGATCCGCTCGGGGGCGTCGCCGGCGTCGACGCCGAAGATGGCTGCGTGGCCGCGGTCGGGCGCGACCAGTCCGAGCGCGACCTTGACGAGGGTCGACTTGCCGGAACCGTTCGGCCCCAGGATCGCCAGGAACCGCCCGGGCGGCAGATCGAGGTCCACGTCGGTGAGGATCTCGACCTCGCCGCGGCGGACGGTCACGTGGTGCAGGTGCAGCGCTGGGACGGTGGCCATCGAGCAGCTCCCTGGCGGCACGCCGCGACGGGACGGCCGGAGCCGCCCGCCGCGACGTGCGGCGTCGAGTCGGCGGGGGTCAGGGCTCGCGGGGACCGTCCTGGTGCAGGGTCTCCACGAGGATCCGCGCATTGTAGCGCAGCAGGTCGCCGTACCGTTCTCGACCGGAAACGCCGCCGAGGGGATCGAGGGTGCCGAGACCGACGCCCGCTTCGTCGGCGACGACGCGGGCCGAGCGGGTGCCGAGCTGCACCTCCGAGAACACCGCGACCGCGCCGGATTCGCGGATGAGCTCGAGCGCGTAGGCGAGGTAGCGCGCGGTGGGTTCGCGGCCGGGGAACGGTTCGATCTCGATCACGAGGTCGAGTCCGTACCGGTCGGCGAAGTACGGCCAGGCGTCGTGGAACGGCACGAACGCCGCCCCGCGGATCGGTTCGAGGGTCGTGCGCAGTTCGGCGTCGAGCGCCTCGAGCTCCTCGCCGAGCGCCCGGGCCCGTTCGGCGATCGCCTCGGCCTCGGCGGGGACGATCGCGGCCCAGACGTCGGCCAGTTCGAAGACGACGCGCCGCATCAGGATCGGATCGAGCCAGATGTGGGGGTTCGCATCGGCGAACGCCGTCTCGTGCGCCTCCGCTCCGTGCTCGCGGTCGTGGCCGTGGTCGTGGCCGTGGTCGT
>SLSQ01000144.1 GCA_007130355.1 Trueperaceae bacterium | reverse complement strand
GGCCTCCCGTTCTGGCTGGCGGGCGGCACGGGCACGCCGGAGGGGCTGCGTGAAGCCCACGCGCGCGGCGCGACCGGGGTCCAGGTCGGCACGCTGTTCGCCTACTGCGACGAGTCGGGCCTCGACCCGGAGTTGAAACGCGCCGTCGTGGAGGGGACGCGGCGGGACGACGTACGCGTCCGCACCGACGGTCGCGCCTCGCCGACCGGCTTTCCGTTCAAGGTGGCGGACCTGCCCGGCACCGCCGCCGAGCCGGGGGCGTACGAGGCGCGCGAGCGGGTCTGCGACCTCGGCTACCTGCGCGAAGCCGCCCACGGTCCAGGCGGCCGCCTGGTGTTCCGCTGCCCCGCGGAGCCGGTCGAGGCGTACCTGGCGAAGGGCGGTCGCGTCGAGGACACGGTCGGCCGCGTCTGCCTCTGCAACGGGCTCTCCGCCGCGGCCGGCATGCCGCAGGTGCAGAAGGGCGGGCGGGTCGAGCGACCGGTCGTCACCAGCGGCGACGCGATCGTCGACGTGCGACGCGTGCTGAAGCCGGGCGCCACGGCGTACGCGGCGCGGGACGTGATCGCGTTCCTGACGGGGGTGGGCGAGGCGTGACCGGTTTCATGTCTCACGCGTGCTACACTCGGGCATGTCGACGCGCGATGAACACGTCACCGTCCGTGATCTCCGCAACCTAGGGCGCTCGGTCATCGACCGCATCCTCGCCGGTGAGTGTTTGACCGTGACGCGAGCGGGGCGGCCCGTCGCCGTCCTGCGCCCCGTTCGAAAGCCCGCCGATCGCTCGGACGTCCTGCTCGAACGGTGGCGCTCGCTTCCCGTGGCCGAAGCGGACGATCTCCAGCGAGACCTCGACGCCGTGATCGACGCCTCCGTGTGACGGAGACCCGCGACGAGAGCACCCGGTTCGAGGAAGGACTCCTGGACACGAACGTCGTCCTCGCGCTACCGAAGATTCGCGATCCCGCCGCACTTCCCGACCGCTCCTACATCTCGACGATCACCCTCGCGGAGCTATCCGTCGGGCCGCTGGTCACGGACGATCCCGTTGTCCGTGCCGCACGCCAGGCGCACGTCCAACAGGCGGAAGCGGACTTCGATCCGATTCCGTTCGACGAACTCGCTGCGCGTGCCTTCGGTGGCGTGGCCGCCTCGCTTCGCCGAGCTGGACGTACGACCCGAGCACGGGCCTACGACGCGATGATCGCTGCGATCGCGATCGCGAACGCATTGCCGCTGTACACGGCGAACGTGTCGGACTTCGAGGAGATCCGAGGCCTGACCGTCGTCGCAGTGCGGGTTCCGGCGCTCTAAGACGCCGAACGACCATGACCATCGTCACCGTTGACCCCGCCACTACGGCGGCCCTACGGTGCGGGCCATGCCACCGAATCCGCACGCCCCCACCGCCCACCGTTCGCCCCTCCCCCGCGTCGCCTCGCTCCTCGCAGCCGTCCTGACCTTCGGCGCGCTCGGCGTCGCGGCCGCGCAGCAGGACGCGCGCTCGCTCGTCACGGGCGTCGCCGAAACGCACGGCGTCGCCGCCCTGGCCGACACCGACGGGTACCGCTCGGATGCGAACGTCACCCTGTTCGGGCCGACCGGAGAACCGGTCGCTCAGGTCCGGCAGGTCACCCTCGTCGACCTCTCGGGCGCGGAGCCGCGCTTCCGCGAGAACCTGTACCTGGGCGACGCGCTGGCGTCGGCGACGCAGTTCGATGCGGACGGCGCCTGGACCTGGACGCCGGACACCGGCACGATCGACCTGCCCGCGGCGCAAGAGGCGGAACTGCGCGACGCGCTCGATCGTGGCCTGCTCGGCCTGAGGTACGGCGACGGTTCGGTCGACCGCGCCGAAACGGCGGGCGAAGCCACCTTCGCGGGCGCCACCGGTACCGCGGTCGACGTCGAGATCCGTGGCACCGAAGGCACGCTGTTGATCGCGGAGGACGGAACGCTGGCCGGCGAGGCGTACTCGAGCTCCCAGCTCGGCGAGGTGACCGTCGCGTACGGCGACCTGCGCGACGTAGACGGCGTGCTGCTGCCGTTCTCGAGCGAAGCGCACGCGAACGGCCAACCCGTGCTCCGCACCGAATCCGAAACGATCGAGCTGGGCGTCGCGTTCGACGACGACGCGTTCGCACCGCCGGAGGGCGATGCACGTTGATCGTGGTCGCCGGGGCCGCGTCGCCGCGGCGGTGCTCGCGCTCGCCCTCACGGCGACCGCGTCCCTGGCGAGCTTCACGAACGCGCAGCCGGCGCTCGACCTGTTCGACGAGGCGGTCTTCGCGCTGACCGTGCAGTACGGCGGCTTCGCCGACCCTCCGCCCGCCGAACGCGCGCCCGGCCTACGGACCGCGCTCGCCACGGTGTGCGACGCGCGCCCGGACGCCTGCACGGTCGACGCCGGAGCGCGCGCGATCCGAGCGCTGATCTCCGAACTGGACGACGCCCACACCGCCTACATCGCTCCAGACGGGTACGACGGGCTCGTCCGTCGGCTCGTGGAACCAAGCGGGGCGGACGGGTTCGGCTGGGTGCTCGCCGAGGACCCGAGCGACGGCGCGCTCGTGGTCGCCCGCGTGTTCGACCACGGACCGGCGCACGAGGCCGGTCTCCGTCGCGGCGACCGGCTCCTCGACCTGAACGGGACGCCGCTCCCGTCCGGCGACGCCGGTCGGGACCGACTCGCCCGCGCGGCACGGGACGAGGACGCCGCGACCGCGCTCCTGACGGTCCGTCGCGACGGCGTGGTGCTGCCGACCGTGTCCGCGACGCCGGGTCCGTTCGATCCGCTGCCGACGCTGCGGATGCTGGAGGAGCGGGTCGGTTGGATCGAGATCCCCACCTTCGCCCGGCTCGACACGGTCGGGTCCGCCGTCCACGACCGGGTGCGCGCAGCGACCGACGCCGGCGCGCGCGCCCTGATCCTGGACGTGCGCGGCAATCCGGGCGGGTTCGTGCACGAAGCGCTGGTCGCCGCCGGCGCCTTCCTCGCCCGTCCCGCCCGCCGGGTCGAGGCGCGCTCCGGGCCCTCCGACTGGTGGTTCGAGGACGGCGTCCTGTCGATCCGGACGGGCGACGGGCCCGCCTTCCCGCAGCTCGAGGTCACGGATCCCGTGCGGTTCGACGGTCCGGTCGCGGTACTGATCGACGCGCGTTCGGCATCGTCCGCCGAGTTCTTCGCGCTCGACCTGCGCGATCACGCGGCGGCCACGGTCGTCGGCGAGCGGAGCTTCGGCGTCGCCGACACGGTCACGACCTTCGTGGGCCTGTCGAACGGTGGGGGGCTCCAGATCACCACGGGACGCGTGCGGACGGCGGACGGCGCCGCCTACCCGCCGCACGTCGTGCCGGACGTGCCGGTCTCCGGGCCGGCGACGCCGGTCCCGGTGGCGTCCGATGAAGCGCTCCGCGAGGCGATCCGCTCGCTGCGGTGACGTTCCGTTCCCCTTCCGCAGCGGCGGAGTTCGTTTCCCTCAGAACGGCCAGAACCACACGATCAGCGGCACCGCGGTGATCACGATCAGCAGGTCGAGCGGCGCCCCCATCCGCGCGTAGTCGGTGAAGCGGTAGCCGCCGGGCTCGAGCACCAGGGTGTTCGACTGGTGGCCGATCGGCGTCAGGAAGGCGCACGAGGCGCCGATGGCGACGGCCATGAGCAGCGGGTCGAGGGACACCTGCATCCGGTCCGCCAACTGGATCGCGATCGGCGCCATCAGTACCGCCGTCGCGTTGTTGTTGATCAGGTCGGTGAGCAGCATCGTCGCGACCATCAGCACGGCCAGCACCGCGACCGGCCCCAGGCCGCCGGCCAGGCGCAGCACGCCGTCGGCGACCAGGGCGGTGGCGCCGGTCGTCTCGAGCGCCGTCCCGACCGGGATCAACGCTGCCAACAGGACCAGCACCGGCGCGTCGAGGGCCTGGTACGGCTCGTCCCGCCGTAGCACGCGGGCGACCACCATCGCGACCGCCCCCGCGAGGAACGCCACGTGGGCGGGCGCCACGCCGGTCAGGACCGCCAGGATGCTGGCCGCGAAGATCGCCCCCGCCAGCAGCAGCCGCCTCGGACCGGCCGACACCACGTCGCGACCGAGCAACGGAAGCAGGCCGAGCTCCGACAGGACGGTGCGGATCCGTTCCGACGGTCCTTGCAGCAGCAGGACGTCCCCGCCCCGCCACCGCTCGCGCGAGAGCCGCTTCTGGACGCGTCGGCCCTGCCGCGCGATCGCGAGCAGGTTCACGCCGAACCGGGTGCGGAGGTCCAGGTCGTGCGCGTGCCGTCCGACCGGGCGGGCGCGCGGCGGCACGATCACCTCCTGCACGATCACCTCGTCGTCGCGCAAGTCGTCGCGGGACGGTTCGTGGGCCTCCTCGAGCTGCAGGTCGGTGTCGGCCGTGAGCTGCTTGAGGGCGTCCCGCTCCGCCTCGACCAGCAACAGGTCGCCGCCGCGCACCGCGGCCCGTCCCCGGGGCGCGAGCTGGCGTGCATCGTCCCGGACGATCGCGAGGACCACCAGGTCGCCGTCGACGCTCGCTTCGAGCTCGTCGACGCGCGTGCCGTCCACCCGACTCTCGGGCGGCACGCGGAGTTCGGTCACGTACTCGCCCACGTCGAACAGGCGGTCCGGGTCGGGCGCCGTCCGGCCCTCCGAAGGCAGCAGCCGCCACCCGATCACGGTCACGAAGGCGACGCCGACCAGCGCGACCAGACCGCCGACCGGGGCGTACGCGAACATGGCGAACCCCTCGCCGGTCTCGCGGGCCCGGTAGCTCGAGACGATGATGTTCGGCGGCGTGCCGATCAGCGTGGTGAGTCCCCCCAGGAGCGAACCGAACGCGAGCGGCATCAGCGCGATCGACGGCGCGTACCCGTCCCGGTACGCCTGCCGTAGCGCGACCGGAAGCATCAGCGCCAGCGCTCCGACGTTGTTCATGAACGCCGACAGCACCGCGACCAGCGTCGTCTGGACCACGATCTGCGCGGCCGGGCGACCTCGAAGCGGCCTCAGAAGGCGGATCGCGAGGTCGACGACCCCCGCCTGCCTCAGGCCGTGGCTGAGGATCAGTACGCCCGCGACGGTGAGCACGGCGGGGTGCGCGAACCCTTCGAACGCCCGGTCGACCGGCAGCACGCCGGTCGCGACCACCGCCAGCAGCGCCACCAGCGCGACCAGGTCGTAGCGCCAGCGGCCCTGCACGAACAGGAACAACATGCCGGCGAGCACGACGAAGACGACGGCCTGGTCCGCGGTCATGCTCGCACGTTAGCGGACGACGCCGCCCACGCGCGTGGCGCCTGTGGGGATCGAGCCGCGTCCCGCCGCGCGACTCCTCGCGCGATCCCTCGCTCAGGTGCCCGGCGCGCCCTCGCCCCGCGCGCCCTCGCCTCGCGCCGCCCGCTCCAACGCCGCTTCGTCCCTGAGGACCGGACCCTCCGGACCGGTGCCGAGCACGCCGGCGGCGCGCCAACGGGCGAACACGCGGCTGACGCTCTCGGCACTGGTGCCGACCATCGCGGCCAGGTCGACCTGCGTGGGCGCGACGTCGATGCGCCGCCCCTCGGGCGTCGCGACCGACGACTTGCGCGCCAGCCGCAACAGCGCCTCGGCCAAGCGCCCTTCGACCGGCAGGGTCGAGAGGCTGGCGACGCTCGACTGCGCGTCGCGAAGCCGGTCGGCGGTCGCCTCGAGCGCGGCGGCGGCCACCTCCGGCACCTCGCGCAGCAGCGCGCGGAAGGTGTCGGCCGACACGACCAGCAGGCAGCCGTGGCGGATGCAGGTGGCGTCGTGCGGGGCCGCCTCGTCACCGAGCGCCCGCAGCGCGCCGAACGTCTCGCCCGGCGCGGCGACGTCGTGCAGCACCGGCCTGCCTTCGGGCCCCACCGTCGCGAGCTTGACGGCCCCGCTCGCGACGACGTACAGCGCGTCGGCGGGGTCGCCCGCGTGCTGCACGATCTGGCCGGGATCGCACGCCAGCGCGCGGCAGCGCGCGTCGACCCGAGCGAGCGCGCCTTCGTCGAGCGAGCGGAACAGGGGTGTCCGGCCCAGCATCGCGCGCCGGACGTCGGGACCGCACTTCCTCC
>SLSQ01000229.1 GCA_007130355.1 Trueperaceae bacterium | reverse complement strand
TGACCGCCTGGTAGGTGGCCCAGGCGCTCGGTTCCATCGGCACGCCGAACATGTCGCGGAAGCGCGCGTTGATCTCGCGCGCGCCGTACGCGTCGAGCGACGCCTCCCACGCGGTGGCGCGATGGTCGCTGCCGAGCGTGGGCGCGGCGGTGCGGGAGAGGTCGAAGAAGGTGCGGGTCTGCGTCTCGCTGGCGGGGAACCCGGCGACGGGAACGGTCGAACCGGCCTCCTCGAGCGCCGCGATCGTCTCGAGCTGGTGCTCGGCGTCCATCAGCAGCAGGACCACGTCGGCGCCGGCCGCCTCGATTTCCGCCGCCAGCTCGGCCGCGTCGCCGCCCCGGTCGAAGTGCGCGCGCCCGGCTTCGCCGGCGCCGAAGTGCCGCTCCTGCATCGACCAGCGGGTCCGCTCGGCGAGCGCTTCGGCGTCGACGCCGTCGCCGAGCACGAAGAACCAGTCGCGGTAGGCGGAGCGCACGTACCAGCCGACCAGAGCGTCGAGGTACATCGCGGCGCTGGGCGCGACGTGGAAGGTCGTCGGGGAGCAGAGGTCGTTGCGAAGGGCGTCGTCCTCGGAACCGACGTTGAAGTACGGCAGCCCCGCCTCGGCGGCCCAGGCCGAAAGCGCGGCCGCTTCGGCGTCGTCGAAGCCACCGGCCACGGCCATGATCTCGTGCTCCTCGCGGAGCGCGTCGGCGGCGGCGACCACGGCGTCGGCACCGTCGGCGCGTACGATCGGCACGGCGAAGTCGATGCCGAAGATGTCGGCGTTGAAGAGGTGTTCCTCCTCGGCCATCTCGGCGCCTTGGACGGCGCCGCGGGCGACGGCGGCGGTGACCTCGGAGGCGTCTTCGGCGTCCGGAACGATCACGCCGATCGCCAGCGGATTCGCGAGCGCGACCGACGCGAACGCCGCGACCAGCGCGACGCAGGCGGTCCGCCAACACGCCGTGGCGGTGGTTCGGATTCGTACGGGGGACGGCATGGAGCTCCTTTCGAGCGACGGGGGGCGACCGCGGCGGGTCCGGACTCGGGCCGGCCACGGTCGGGCTTTCGTCCTGGCGGTCACGCTACCGGAGGGGCGTTAGTCGGGCGTAAGCGGCTCGGGTACGCTGGCCTCGGGAAGCGTGCCCGCGAGTCGGGGCCGACCGGAGGAACGCCGTGCGCATCGTCGTGCTCGAGGACGAACCGGACATCGCCGACGCCGTCGTCGACGTGCTGCGACGCGACGGGTACGACGTGACGCACGCTCCGGACCGCACCGCCCTGTTCGACGCGGTCGCCGAGGCCCCGACCGACCTCGCCCTGCTCGACGTGATGCTCCCGGGCGCGCCCGAGGCGGGGTTCGACGCGGCGCGGGACCTGCGGGCCGCCGGCTTCGAGGGGGCGATCCTGTTCACGACCGCCCGGGACGCGGTCGACGACCGCATCGCGGGCCTGGACCTGGGCGGCGACGACTACCTGGTCAAGCCGTTCAGTCTCGGCGAGCTGCGCGCGCGCGTCCGTGCGCTCCTGAGGCGCTCCGGCACGACCCGAGCCTCCCTCGTCACGCACGGGCGCCTGAGCGCCGACCTGGCCGCCCGGGCGGTGACGTGGGACGGCGAGCCGGTCGCGCTCAGCGAACGCGAGTTCGCGCTTCTCGAGCTCCTGCTGCACGACCCGCGACGGACCTTCACGGCGCCCGACCTGCAGGACCGGCTGTTCCCGGACGCTTCGTCCGGCTCGGCGGTGGTGCGGGTGTACGTGCGCCAGTTGCGCACCAAGCTGGGCCCGGACGCGATCCGCACGACGCCGGCCGGGTACCGGCTCGGCGACCCGTGACCGGGCGGTCGCGGCGCCCGCGCCCGTGAGCTTCCGAAGCACCCTCTTCTGGGCGATCGTCGCCACGGTGGTCGCGATGGCGGCGATCGAGCGCGGCGCGCGGGCGGTCGCGACCGCGGGCGCCGACCGACTCGAAGCCCGCCTCGAAGGGCGCCTCGACGACGCGGTGGCCGATCTGGAATCCCTGTTGCGCGAGGCGGTCGGAGGGAGCGGCGATCCGGCGGCGCTCCGCAGCGAGCGCGAGCCGGGCGCGGTCTACACGCCCGTTCCGGGCGGCGCGGGGCTGGTCGGTCCGCTCCCGGAGGTCGACCGGGGGCCGGCCTGGGCCGCGCGGACGGTGCGGCTGCGGGACGGCGCGATCGTGTCGGTCGCCGTGCCGCTCGCCTGGTGGGAACGGTACGCGCGCGACGCCGGGCGGCTCGAGGCGCTCGCGGTGCCGCTCCTGCTCGCCGTCGCCTTCGCCGTCGCCTCCGGGTTGGCGCACCGCCTGACCGGTCCGCTGCGGGACCTCACCGTCGCGACCGAGCGCCTGGCCGACGAGAGCTTCGCCGGAACCGTGCCGATCCCGGCCGGGGACGACGAGCTCGCCCGCCTCGCGCGCAGCTTCGACCGGGCGCGCGACGCGGTCCGGTCCCGGATCGACCGCGAGCGCACCTTCACCCGCTTCGTCTCGCACGAGCTCCGCACCCCGCTCTCGGCGCTGAAGCTGCAGGTCGAACGGGCCTCCCTTCCCGGCGTCGATCCGGCCGACGTCACACCCCGTCTGGAACGTTCCGTCCGCCGCCTCGAACAGGTGCTCACGGCGCTGCTGCACCTCGCCCGCGCGCACGAACGCGACGACGCGGCCCACGGCCGTGCCCCGCTGCGCGAGGTGATCGCCGACGTCGCCGAAGCGGCGCGGGACGGCGGCGGAGCGGTCCTGGCGGTGTCGGACGCGACCCCGCCCGGCGCGCAGGTCCGGGACGCCCGCCTGCTGCGCCAGGCGCTCGCGAACCTGATCGACAACGCGGTGCGGCACGGTTCGACGCGCGCCGCCCTGCGGGCGTGGACCGACGGAGCGAGCCTCGAGATCCGCGTGGTCGACGACGGGCCGGGGGTCGACGCCGCGGTCCTGCCGCACCTGGCGGAGCCGTTCCGACGCGGCGACACCTCGGCGGAGGGGCTGGGTCTGGGGCTGACGCTGGTGGCGGCGATCGCCGAGCGGCTGGACGGCGAACTGGTCCTCAGGAACCGTGACGCCGGCTTCGAGGCGGCGCTGCGGATCCCACGGCTCGTGAGCTACGTACCGGACGTGGCGTCCGAGTCGGAGTCACCCGCCGGTCATGAGTAGCGCGTCCCCCTCGGTGTCCACCTTGCGCGGCACGTGCCGCACCCGCTCGAGCACCCGGTCGATGCGCGTCTCGGGCAGCGGCCGGCAGAACAGGAACCCCTGCGCCTGGTGGCAACCGATCTCGGCCAACCAGCGGGCCTGATCCTGGGTCTCGACCCCTTCGGCGACGACGACCAGGCCGAGCTTACGGCCGAGCGTCACGATCGAATCGACGATCGGCGCGGCGCCGGCCGGCTCGGCACCCGGCCGCAGCACCAGGTCGCTCACGAACGAGCGGTCGATCTTGAGGGTGTGGATCGGAAGGTGCTGCAGGTAGGCGAGGGACGAGTAGCCGGTCCCGAAGTCGTCGAGCGCGATGCGCACGCCGAGCGCGTCCAGGCGCTTCAGCGTCTTCATCGAGGCGCCGACGTCCTTCATCAGCATCGTCTCGGTGATCTCGAGCTCGAGCCGGTCGGGCCGGATGCCGCTGTCGTGAAGCGCGTCCTCGACCGCACGGACGAAGTCCGGCTGGCGGAACTGCAGGGTCGACACGTTGACCGCCAGCACCACCGGCGGCAGTCCCTGGGCGTCCCACTGGGCCAGGCGAAAGCAGGCCTGGCGCAGGATCCAGCGGCCCAGCGGCAGGATCAGGCCGGTCTCCTCCGCCATCGGCACGAACTCGGCCGGGCTGACGCTGCCGAGGGTCGGGTTGCGCCAACGCAGCAGCAGCTCCATTCCGACCGGGTCGCCGGTGCGGAGGTCGACCTTCGGCTGGAAGTGCAGTTCGAACTCGTCCTCCTCGAGCGCGGCGCGGAGCTGGCGCTCGACCTCGATGCGGCGGTCGTTGCGGACCTGCGTGGCGCGGGTCGAGATGCCGACGCCGTTACGGCCGGCCTCCTTGATGCCGTACATGGCGTGGTCGGCGTTCTTGAGCAGGGTGGGGACGTCCTCGCCGTCGTCGGGGAACACGGCGATGCCGATCGAGGCGCCGACCTCGATCTGACGACCCATCACCTCGTGGGTCGCGTTCAGGAGCCCGAGCAGCTTCTCGCCGACCGCGCGGGCGCTGTCCCCCTCGCGCAAGTTCCGTAGCGCGACGGTGAACTCGTCGCCGCCCAGACGGCAGATCAGGTCGGCGTCGCGAACGTGCTCGCGCAGGAGGTCGGCCACCTTGCGCAGGACCGCGTCGCCGAGCTCGTGCCCGTACGTGTCGTTGACGACCTTGAAGCGGTCCAGGTCGACGAACAAGAGCGCCACCTTGAGCTTCTTCTGGCGGGCCTCGGCGAGGGCGCGCTGCACCTGCGCGTCGAAGGCGGTGCGGTTCAGGAGGTTCGTGAGCGGGTCGTACTGCGCCTTGTGGCTGACCTCGGTCTGCACGCCCAGGGTCCGCTCCAGCCGACCGATCGCCGATCCCGCGCCGACGACCAGCAGCATCGTCGCGAGCAGGAACGGTTCGCCGGTCGGCTCGGGCAGCGGCGCGAGCGTCGGTTCCCACGGCCGGACCAGCGCCAGCAGCGCCGCGATCGCCGCGGCGAAGCCGCCGAGCGCGCCGGCCCAGCGTGCCGCGCAGCCGACGAAGAGCACCGCGGCGAGCAGGTGCACCCACCGGGGGCCCAGATCGGGCACGGCCGTGAGGGCGGCGAAGCCGGCCACGGCGAGCAGGCACGGTACGGTTCGTCGGAGCTCCCGCATCGCCATGAGCCTAGGACCGGGCCGCCAACGGAACGCTTACGCGGCGTCCAGCTCGGCGGCGGCCGCCTCCAACCGGGCGACGCCGTCCATGATCCGCGCGGGCGTCACGTTCAGCATCGGGGCGATCCGGATCACGTTCCCGTACAACCCGCCCTTGCCGATCAGCAGGCCGTGGCGACGCGCCGCCTGCACGAACGACGTGGCCCGGGCGGGATCCGGCTCGGTGGTGCCGGACGTCACGAGCTCGAGTCCCTGCATCAGCCCCATGCCGCGCACCTCGCCGATCCAGGCGGCCCGGGCGGCCAGACGCTCCAGGCCCTCCCGCAGGCGGGCGCCCTGCCGCTCGGCGTTGGCGGGCAGGTCGTCGCGTTCGATCACGTCGAGGGTCGCGAGCAGCGCCGCCATCGCGACCGGGTTCCCGCCGAACGTCGACAGGGTGAGGCCCTCGACCGCTTCGGCCACCTCCGGCACGGCGATCGTGGCGCCGACCGGGAAGCCGTTGGCGATCCCCTTCGCGAACGTCATCAGCTCCGGCTCGATCCCCCAGTGCTCGACGCCGCACAGGTGCCGGCCGGTCCGGCCCCAGCCGGTCTGCACCTCGTCGATGATCAGCACGCCGCCCGCCTCGCGCACGATCGGCGCGACGCGGCGCAGGTAGTCGTGCGGCAGCGTCACGAACCCGCCGACCCCCTGGATCGGCTCGGCCATGAACGCCGCGATCTTGCCCGAGGTGGTGGTGGCGATCGTCTCCTCGAGGTCCTGGACGCACAGGTCGACCAGACGCTCCTCGGAGAGGCCCGCAGGACCGCGGTATGCGTACGGGCTGCGGACGTGCTTGATCCCGCCGTCGAACACGCCGCCGAGCCGCCACGGCGCGTGCGCGGTGACGCTCATCGCGGTGGCGGTGCGACCGGCGTAGGCGTGCCGCAACGCGATCACGTCGGTGCGGCCGGTATAGGCGCGGGCGGCCAGGATCGCCGTCTCGTTCGCTTCGCTGCCGCTGCTGGTGAAGAAGGTGCGGCTCAGACGGCCGGGCGCGATCGCCGCCAGACGTTCGGCGGCGCGGACGGTGATCTCGTTCAGGTAGAGGGTGCTGGTGTGCTGCACCGTCCGCATCTGCCGGTCGACCGCGTCGGCGATGGCCGGGTGGGCGTGGCCGACCGAGACCGTCAGGATGCCGCCGAAGAAGTCGAGGTAGACGTTCCCGTCGGTGTCACGGACGGTGTCGCCGGCGGCGGAGGCGACGGCGAGCGGATCGTCGCCGTAGTACGCCATGCGCGACTGGACCGGCCACATCGCCCGGCGCTGCCG